>NZ_LZHP01000079.1:0-58449 GCF_001690605.1 Gilliamella sp. Nev6-6
GACTTATTTTTTTGAATTTTCTTATTCCCAATAATAGCTGAAGAGATTTCTTTTATTTCACTACTATTAGCAGCCTTTTTAAAGTTACTTATCTTTGATATATATTTACGCTTAAAGTCGATACTGCGTTCTAAAAACTCTTCAATATCGTCATCACGTAAAGCATTTTTTTTATCATAGAAAGAATTGTCATTTAAACAAATTAAAAATCGCTTATTTAGAAATTCTGGTTTTTGAGCAGTACTCCGTGAAATTTCCTCTAATATCTTTTTAGCAACTTTAATTGAATAAGGATCTCGATTTATTACAATAAATATAATATTAGAAATAGTAATAATATCATCAAGGTGCTTAAATGAAGATGATAATCCCATATTTTGATCAATAAATGTAATATTAAATTGTCCAGAATTAAGTTCATCATATTCCCAAGAACTATCACTATTTTCTACTTTTACTTGTAAAGCACTCTCAACATTAGTCAATGAGCCATCTTGAGGTATAGGCATTTCAAACAAAAAATCAGCATTAGGGCTTGTTGTTGCACCTTGAATATAAAGTAGAGGATAATTAGTTAATTTACTAATATTTTTTAGTATATGAACCACTAATGACGATGTACCAATTCCACCTTTACAGCCTAAAAATGTAACAATACTACCCACTCTTTTACTTGAACCTGGTGGAGTTAAGCTTCTTGAATTTAAAATAGAGGGGATCTTCTCTAATTGGCTGCTTTCTAATAAAAAATGTATCCCTTTTTTTAACAAAAATTCAGAAAACTGGATTGAATCATAACTGCCTATAAGTATTGTTGATGCTTGAATAGGTATACAGCGGTTGATATTTTCTGATAATAGTTCTGCATCGTCTTCATCTTTAATATCTAAAATAACTACTTCATACTTATTCCAACGAGGATCTTCTTTCAACTCGGATAATTCTAATGGGATAACCTCCATGCTCAATACATTATAAAGAAATAACACAGAACGAATCTTTTCAATCAATTCACTTCTTTTACTTAAAATTGCGACTTGAAAACCAGATATACGTCCAACAACAAATTCTTGTGAAGAATCGTTTGATCCATTTGTATCTTTTTTATTACCAAATAATTGCATAAGAATTCCAATAACCTTTTATTCAATAAAGCCCATATCGTTAATAAATTTTTGACTTTCGTTAGACACAGGTACAGTTTTACGTCTTTGTTTATCAATGTTATTTTTAATATTGAAGAAGCCATTAATCACATCAGTACGATCCAAAATTGGTAACTCTACTCCATCAAAACTATTATTCGATGTCACTAAGTTAACTGTCGCAAATACAACCATTTCCGTTTTACCACGAGTTGTTGTTGCACTACGAGCTATTGCACCTAAAATAGGAATCTCACTAATAAAAGGAAGCCGAGACAATTGTTCTTCATCTTGTTCGTTAATTAATCCAGCAATAACAAAACTATCTCCATTAGATAAGTCGATAGTTGAGCTTGCTCTTCGAGTTGATAACGTTGGGATATTATAGTTATTAAACGCATATGAACCAGAAACTGAGCTGACTTCATTATCAATAAATAGCCTAATACGCTTATCATTATTAACTTTAGTGCTAATATTTAATTTAATACCATACTCTTTATAGGTAATATTTGCATCACCATCTTTATTCTTAGTTACAATGGGTATTTCACCACCGACTAAAAATGAGGCACTTTCACCTGATAGAACCGACAAATTGGGTTGCGCTAAAACTTTAGCTAAATGATCATTTTTAATTGCCCTAATCACTGTAGTAATATTGTGGATATCAAATCCTTTTTTCAGCCCTAATAATGTGAACTCTCCTACACCATTCATAGCCGAACCACCAGCCATCATGCTGTCCAAAGTTAAACTTTGCCATTCAATACCTAATGAATCAGTAAATTCTTTACTAACCTCAACAAAGGTTAGTTTCACATTAACCTGATATTCTTCAATTACTCTAATATTATCAATAATATTGCTATAAATATAATGATCCTGAAACGATAGATCCGGCTTAACTGATACATCTCCTGACGCCTCTGTTCGAATTCGCTCGGAATTTTGCCCAACAAGTGAACCCACAACTGTAATAATTTTATTTTTTGTTGTACTATCAGGCGTGGTTCCGTTTAGTACATAGACAAATCGTCCACTAGGATCTCCATTATCATAACGATCTATTGTCACGCTACTATTTGGGAAGTTTTGAGCTAACCTATACGTGATTTGAGACAAAAGTGGATCAACATTAATAGTATCATTAATGATAATATTGTTTGCATCATCATAAACTATCAAACTGGTTCTACCATTTGATTTTCCATATATAATTAATGATTTGCCCTCAATGACCTCATAATTTGCTACAGTATCTTGACTAATGAACACTGTACCTACATTATCAGGTAAAACAATTGTTTTACTTTGCCCAACTTGTAAATTATGAATATTAGCAAAAGCTAATGGAGAAATTCCCATAAATAATAAGCAAAAGAGAAGCTTAATTTTATGTATAATTGATCTAATTTTTATTAGCATTCTTAGTTACCTTTGAGCAAATTAATCCGTTTCTGTTTCTCTAAAAAGATATCTTTATCAGATAGTGGCCATTTCTTTTCTTTATCACTTAACGAACGTAGTCCATCTTCAACATTTTTTTTGTAAATACTCGGGTATATCATAATTTTAGAGTTCGTCATTAATGTTCTTAGCAATTTTATTTCTTGATTAGAAAGCTCTAGTTGAATTTGCCCTGTATCATTTTTTTGGAAATTTGGATCAAATTCATCGCCTAAATCAATATAGAGGATTTTCTTGCCAACAATAATTGGTTTTATACGATTTTTAGCAAAATCATTACTTGGCGAAACCAACTTTCCCTCTTCATTGTTATTACGAGTGCGCACTGTTTCATCAGAATAAAATATATAAAGATCAACAAGGTCACCACTTTTCAAATTCTTCGTTAAATAAAAATCCATCTTTTCTAATTTAAATGGAAACATATAATTCCCTTCCTTTAATGCTAAAAGTAGGTAATCAGGCGAATTAGGTGAAGCAATAAAACTACGTTCAATAAAAGAATCTTTCGCAATATGGTTCTTAGCGACATAAGCATCAATTTCCGCCGAATCAGTTATATATTTCGACTTTTCACTGCTGTCTTTGTCAACTTCTATCGACTTAAAATAATAATCATCTTTAGTTAATATCGTTTTCTTATTGATAGTATGTTTTGCAAAAGCAACCGATATCATCTCTGTCTTTGGTAGCTCTATTTTAGGTTCTTCTGCTACAGCCTGCTGCTCAACTGGACTTTCAACAACAGCAGGAGGAGAAGACTTTGTAAATAATAATGCTAGTCCAACAACTAACATTAATACATATAAAATAATTAACTTCTTATCTTTCATGCAAACTCCATATAGTACCCAATATTTATCGTTGTCTCAGTTGCATTCATTTATTTTCTAAATAAAAATCAAATGCAAAACAATGAGCCTTCCCTTTTGAATTCAGACCTGCATAAAAATCTTTCACTCTTGAATTTTGTTTAGTTTTTATATTTAAAACTAATGTCTTTTCAGCCGTCAACGTTCCTGTGACGTTAGAAAAATCTCGTTCACTATGCGAAATTCGGTTAATAATATAATTTATACCCGCTGCTGGCAATGTGACCTTATAAAATGATAATTTGAACTCTGTTGGAGAAATTTTTTCAATTAAGTATTCATTCTTATTTAATTGACTTACAGTTTCGATAGTAATTCGGCTAAATTTGTCATGCTCACCAGAACGAACTGCTAAAATAGTTGATTTAGTTGCTGGTTGCTTTGCTTGATCATTTTGTTTAGAAACGCTAGAATCGTTGGCCTTTTCTGGTTTTGAATAAATCGCACTAGAATCTACCGGCTTGTCTGTAGCCGTTTCTAATTTAGTCATATTAGATAATTTAGCACGCAAGGTCGAACTTTCTACATTCTCCGATTTAATCCCTTTTTCTGATTTTACAATTATCTCTTTTTCAGATATCTGTTTTGATGCTATTCTTTCAGTTGTATATTTCTTTTGATTCTCAGCTTGTCCAGATGTAATTTCATTAAATTTGATAGCTTTATTGGGTTCAATTTGTTTTAATTCTTGAATTAATATTTCTGGATCATTAGATAATTTATGCGCTATGCAAAATGACTTAGCTAGTTGCATTTTATTCAATTTTACCAACGTATAAAGTAAATTATGAAGAATGGTTTGATCACGGTATCCTTTTGTATATAGAATATTTAGATGCTTATAGGCTTCATTATATTCTTTATTCAAAATTGATAACATGGCCAAATTATTTGTGACTTTATTTTCATCATAAAAATTTTCTCTAGCTAAATTAAACGAATAAAGCGCAGCATCATATTGCCGTTTTTTCAATAAAATAACACCTTTTATATTATAAGCTTCTCCATTTTTACCATTGATTGCAATCGCTTTATCTAAATATGTTAACGCCGTATCATTATTACCAAGCCTAGACTCAACATGACCGTATAAAACAAAAACGCTTTCGTTATTAGTTTTATTTAAAACCGGTGTTAAAACCCTTTTTGCTGCATCGAAATCATTAGAAAGGTAGTAGATCCGAGCAAGCTTATACCTTGTATCTACGGTATCAAAACGTTGTAAACGTTGTTTATAAAGCTCAATTAAACCGCCATAATTTTTTGTTGTTTCATGAATGTAGATTTTCTGTTGTTCATTTAAATCATATTTTAAAGTGCTATTTTGACACCCAGTGACAAAAAATAATACAGAGCACACCACAATATATTTCGTTTTTATTAACTCTATCGGCTTACAGCATATTGAAAAGCAATTCATTATCTCTAAATCCTTATCTATTACTTAATGTTGACACAATATTCATAACAACAGGTCCTGCAATGATAACAAGAACAGGTGCAAGGAAAAAAACCATCATAGGTACTGTCATCTTAGCTGCAATAGCCGCAATTCTTTCTTCTATCGTTAATTTTTGCATCTCTCTAATTTCTGCTGATAACTCTAATAAAGCCTCATAAATTGAGTTACCATAACTGATACTTCTTCTTAAAGTCACACAAAACATTCTAATCTCTTTACAAGGTACTTCTCGCTGAATCAAATCAATAGAAAGTTCTATACCATTCACATCCATCATTAAACAAGCTCTTTCTAAAATAGCGGCCACATCACTATTGATTGGCTTTACTCTGATGCTTAAATACCGAAAACCATTTTCAACAGTCATGCCTGATCTAACCATAATTGCCATCATATCGATAATCAATGGTAAATCGCGGGAAACTTTTCTGATTCTCTTTTCTGTCTGCCTTTTTACTAGCCTATCTGGTAGAATAATAACTACAATAATAATTACCAACAAAGCAATTAGCAACACACTTGAACTAAGTTCAATAAACGAAAAAAGTTGGTTAAACAAATAGAATAGCGAAAAAATAATAATGACTGAGTACACTTTCCAATTGTTTTTCTCTTGAAACTGACGTAAAAAACTGAGGCTTAAACTATTTTTAGCAGCAATTTTTTCAAAAGCAGTATCTTTTTGGTTTACATGTTTTTTTGGCGTTTTCTTTTCTTTATTTTCGCTGTTCAAAAGCAAGCTAATTTTTTCTTTTCGTTGATATAACCAATAGGAACTAAATAGCTCGCTACAACCAAAGTAAATTAAAAAAATTGGAATTAATATATGCAATAAACTATCCATAATTTAAATAATCTTATTAATCATACCATTAATTATCAAAAAACCTATAACTACACTAGCTACAACATAATATAAAAGATAGTGACCAATGGCTGTATCAACTAAATAGTTGTAGTGTGTTTCTGAAATTCCTTTAAGTGCAAAAATAAAGCCAAAAGGCATGCAACCTAAAATTTTGATTGACATCCTTAATTCAGCAGTTTTACCATCTCGAGTTTTAGTAAGGATGCGATTATTTGTTAACATTTTTGCTAATCGATTAAAAATTTCTTTTAATTCACCGCCACTATCAAGATTAACCATTATAGTTAAAATAAAAAAATAATATTCTGGAAACGGAAGTCGCTGGTAGGAATTAAATAAGACACTTTCAGCACTTTCGCCAAGTTCTAGTCGGCTATCAATTTCCTTCATTATTTTACCAACAATTCCATCAATAGAGTTTCCACATACTTTAAACCCTGTTGTCACGGCATAGCCAGACGACACAACACCAGAAAAAGCGTTTAACGCTTCTGGAAATGTTTCGTAAAACTTTTTTGAAATCTGTTTTTTCTTAAAGAAAATAATGGCAACAATTGTAGCAATAAAGCTAGCAGGAATTACTATGTAATTGCCATAGCCGATATATCGTTGATTCAAAAATATGCCCGCAATAATACCAACTAAAATATATACAATCAATCTAGCTTTCGATTGCTCTATCATTAGTATTGCATAATAAGATTTAATTATTATTTTTAGATCCAAAGCTATTTGAGCAAAAAAAGATCTTTTTCGTTTAGTTAATCGTTCTTCAACTAAACTAACTAAAGACGAATTTTTTTTGACCTCGACTCTATAGAAAGCTTGTAATCTTTCTCGACGATTGCGCAACGAAAAAATATTCGTAACACCAACAAGAACGAGTACAATTGAAAGAACGATTATCATGTTGTAATCCCCATCGCAGTAAACATAAGCTTTTCTAAAATTTCTGACATTTCGTAATATTGGGCGCCTTCATAAAGCGCAGAGCGTTTCACCAATCCATTACAGATAAATTCACCTTGAATCTTACCTTGATCATTTCTTTCATCGCTGATCTGGAATTTAAAAACATCGTGTGTGACAATATTACCAGACTCTACACCAAGAACTTCAGTGATGCTCATTACTTTACGCTGCCCATCTGGAAGACGTGAAACTTGAATAATAAAATTGACTGAAGAACTGATATAACTTTTAATGGCAATCATGGGTAATTCAGATTGAGCCATAATAATCATACTTTCTAGCCGAGATAACGCATCTTTAGCGGTATTAGCATGCAGTGTTGACATTGAACCATTGTGACCAGTATTCATAGCTTGAAGCATTTCAAATGCCTCTTCCCCGCGACATTCCCCTACGATAATTCGATCTGGACGCATACGCAATGCATTAACCAATAGATCTCTCATAGTTACTCTTCCTCGACCATCATCGCTACCGGTTTTGGTTTCCAGTCTAAGAACATGGTCTTGTTGTAACCTTAACTCCGCAGCATCTTCCAGTGTAATAGTACGTTCATGCTCGCCAATAAATCCAGATAATGCATTAAGCATTGTTGTTTTACCTGAACCAGTACCACCCGAAACAATAATATTCATTCGGCAACGCGCTGCAATAACTAAAAAGTTTGCCATATGCTCATTTAAAGAACCAAACTTTATTAAATCATGGAATGTTCGACGGCCAGTACCAAATTTACGAATTGACATGGATGTGCCATCAATGGCAACGGGAGGAATAACAACATTAAGACGACTACCATCAGGCATACGTGAGTCAACTAAAGGGTGTGATTCATCGATATTTTTGCCAACTTTATTAACTAAACGCCTTGCAATATCAAGAAGCTGGCGTTCGTTGATAAAAAACTTATCAGATTTACTAAGAATTCCTCCGCGCTCAACATAAATACTATAAGGACCATTTACTAAAATATCATTAACTGCTTCATCTTTCATCAACGAATCGATAGGACCATAGCCAACAATTTCGTCGCAAATCATATTTGCCAGCACACTTGATTCATCTGCCGTAATACTGACACCACCAGAATTAACAATATTTCTGATTACAGACTGAACTTCACGGAGAACCTGATTCGGATCACTCTTCAACTGCTCAATCAATTCAAGGTCAAGAACCTGAAATACTAAATCACGAACTTCACCCCACTCATTAGAAAACTTAAACGCTTCATTAACCATGCTATACTTTCATTATTATTGTTATTGTAATAGTAGTAAAGTAGCCAACTACTTTGACTACTTTTATCTTATTATTGCGAAGATAATCCTAACGGATTATCCCCGAACAGTATGACTAAGTTGTATATAACCATACAGTAGAATATGAATTATTAATAATCATCATCCACTAAAATAAATTAATACACTTTAGTTCGTAATTAACCTAGGAAGTAATAGTAGTTGTTAGTTTTTCCTTCAGAGAACTAAATACATTACTCAACATTTCTTTTACAGGACCGCTGTCTTTATTAAAGATAACTAATACTACTGCCGCAACACCAGCTGCAACGATAGCATATTCAATCGCTGTAACACCTTTTTCGTTTTTAACAAATTTGCCTACAAAATTTCTAGTTTGAGCACGAAGTGCTGATAAATACATCATAGTTTTCTCCTTTAAATATTTCTTACATTTCTTTTATTTTAAAATATCGCTTTCTAACCAGAAAGTGGGTGTATAATATACCCAATTATCTTTTTTTCCAAGATGGTAAATAAAAAATAATTGATGATAATTTATTATTAACCATAGAAATAAAAATCAATTGTTTGATTTTTTAGCGTATTTTTTCACAAAAATGTTTTTTATCAAAAATTAAATGAGAAAATTATTTTTTATTAGCAGGATTCCCTCGAATTGCTTGCACATTTTAGCTAAAATAAAATTCAGGTATCTCATAAGGTGTAACAGAATTTAAACCTTTATTTGGTATAATTGTATGGTAAAAGTTAATAAAATAACCGAGGTTGGCTTGTCAACTAATTGCATCGATAAATGCTTCTTGTTCATGCTACGTTTCCATTAATGTACTTATTACTCGTTCAACTTTACCATTGGGTTGGAGACGGGCGGTTTTAGTCAACTTTTGATTGATTTTATTGGCTTGGCAAAGCTTATTAATCGCTTGTGTTGATGGCTTGGTTGGTTTCCCTGAAGCGATGAATACCATTTACTCACAAACAGCGGCTCAACTTTGCGTTATTCATTAATATTCGTCATTCAATTATGTATGTTGCATCTAAACATCACAAAGTCTTTATGAGTGATTTGAAACTTGTCTACAAGGCAATGCCTCGGATGCGACAATTGATGCGTTAGATGAACTTGAGTGAAAATGGAGCGATGAATATCCAATAATCATCCAGTCGTGGTGCCGTAAATGGAATAATTTATCGGCTTATTTCCACTATCCTGAGGCTATTCGTAAGGTGATTTATACTACGAATGCTATTGAGTCTATTCATCGATAATTTCGCAAATTAGCAAAGATCAAAAACGGTTTTCCTAATGAAAATAATTTGCTCAAACTGTTGTATTTGAGTTTGCAAAATACGGATGAAAAATGGACAATGCCAAGCCAAAATTAGAATTTAGCATTGTCACGATGATATTTTTCCTAATCGTCTTGATAAGGTGCTCTCTTTGTGAATTAAACTGACACAGAATTATGAACGGCCTCATACTGGATATTATTACCAACTACCAATCACTTCTAATCGATTTTTTATCGATGAAAATATACCATCAAACAAATCATACATAATCGTCCCCGATCTTCCTTGAAAGATAATTAATACGGTTGCCGCAATACCCGCCGAAATAATGGCATATTCAATTGCTGATACAGCTTCTTTATTTTTGATAAATTGCGTAAAAAAATCTCTAATCTGCGTATTAGCTACAAGCAAAAACATTATTTTCTCCTTTAATATTATTTATTTGTATATACTTATATATAGAATACGTTGATATTAGTAACAAATAAAGTATATTATTTAACAATAAATAACATATAATTATAATTTTCGTCATCCGCCTTGTTTATATGAAAAATTTCATATAAAAATTACTTTGTTATAAGAACAATCGTTTACTTGCCACATTAATTAATAATAAAAAGGAATAAAAAATAAATTATGAAAACATGTAAAATTATAAAAAATAATCAATGGCTAATTTTATTGCTAGTTTACACTGTTCTTAGTGCTATTTGGGCTTATATCGTTATAATAAAAACTGATACCTTGTATAATAAACCTGTTTTTGGAAAAACTTTATTTTATATAGATTGGATAACAACACTATGTTTTATAGTACTTGTGCATATAGGCGTCTATAGTCGCCATTATTTTATTGTTGGGATTAGTACACTATTTCTATTCCTATTTTTATCCGAAATTAGTTACTTCATTTATTATGGAGAAGTAATATCAACAGGCGTGCTTGATTCTATTATAGATACGACTTCTAATGAAGTTTTCTCAATGTCTAAACAAATTTTAATTATAATAGGTCCCGCATTTATCGCAACAACTCTTATTTTATTTATTTTTAGAAAAATAATTACTGCTAAATTTAAATCCATTATCCCCTTCTTCTTTTATATAATCGTTTATATAATCGCTTTATTTATTGTTACTGTTATAACAACAGATTCATCTTTAAATAATGACATTAAACGTGGTTATTATAAAGGAAGTGCAACCCTACTTCGTTTTACTCACCCTGTTGTTGTGGGTAACTTATCCTATCTTTTAGCTAGTTTTGCATCAACAAATATCTATTCTAGTACAAATGAAATTGAAAAATTTAATGAAGCTATTCTTTTACCACCCAATAAAACCGATAACGACTTAGTAGTATTAATTATGGGAGAATCCTCATTAGTAACTCGATACAGCACCTATGGTTACCATAAACAAACTACACCGTTTATGACCAATATTTTTAGTCAAAATGGTGCTTGTATTATTCAAAATAGCCACTCGGCAGCCGCTTTTACAAGAGATTCGTTACCATTAACGCTTTCGTTTAATATTCCAGAAAGTGATGATAATTTATTTAATAATAAGTCGATTATTGAAATGGCTAAATTCAATCATTACAAAACCTATTGGCTAGCCTCACCTCTTCAAGGGATTAAAGATTCATTTGAAACTAAATACGGTTTTATTGCACGTAAGAGCGATGTTATCACTTTTGGTGAAGGCAGGCACGATATTCATTTAAGTGAGTTATTAGAAAAAGCACTTCAACAAGACAATTCACCGAAAAAATTCATTTTCGTACATTTGCGAGGAAGTCATCAACCTTATGAAAATTATGATGAAATTGATAAGCAAGCTTTACCTGATGCTGAAAAATATGATCTGACCATCCATCATACAGATCGTACAGTGAAAGCATTGTATGATGTTATTAACAAATATAGCGATAATTATACCTTAATTTATACCTCGGATCATGGCGAAATCGTTAATGTTGGGCATGGTGTAAACAACACAAATGTTGACCAATTTTTAATTCCGTTTATGTTTATATCAACAAATGATCGTTATAACTGTCAATTTATAGAGTCGTTTCGAAACCCAACTGGTTATTTAAGTGGGTTGATGAATAAATATATTTTATCTAATCTTTTAGGGTACAATGTTGATCAAACTACTCTGAACAAAGAAAAAAATA
Organism: Gilliamella sp. Nev6-6; assembly: GCF_001690605.1. NCBI lineage: Bacteria > Pseudomonadati > Pseudomonadota > Gammaproteobacteria > Orbales > Orbaceae > Gilliamella > Gilliamella sp. Nev6-6. The sequence goes on from NZ_LZHP01000079.1 coordinate 11,539, forward strand.
ATGATCGTGTTTTTATGCCTGATGGTAGCGTTATGCCTTTTTTAAAATTTTATAATAATGATTAGGTTTTATTATAATTTTTCATCAATAAATTGCGATATCTAATATAAATTTTACAATACAAAAATAAAGGGGGCATTTGTAAAATGTGATGGAAGAAAAGATCAATTAACAATATGCTCCTTTAAATATTTTACTCTGACGCCTGTAACTATACTGAGTAATACAGTGAATAGCGCTAGCAAATTCTACAAATAATGTTTTCCTAATAGCCATAAGTTTACTTTCTATATGATTAATCGAAAGTAAATGCCATTCGCACAATTTGCCCACTCTGATCTAACAATAAAAGGTTATGTAAGCCTTTTTGAGTGATAGTTAAAGATGCTTTTTGCTCGTTATGGGTGTGCGCAATGAGTTCGCCATCTAAAAACCACCATTTATCACCATTGCCACCTTGTGGTGTTAAATCAATGGTGACATCTTTTTGCCCTGGTAGGCGTTTTACCAATTGTTTATCGCGCAATCCGATAATATTCAGTGGCGAAAAGGTATCTTTACCAAGAATGGGGCAATTTTTATCAACCTCAGGGAGTCTTGATTGTCGGCGCTCTTTAGGTAATAACCAATTTTCTAATGCTATTGGCCAAAGTGCAATCTGTTTTTTATGCGCATTGTTACAATCTGCTGATACTCGTTTTCCTTTATCATTTACCCAAATAGTCGCCCAGCCTGAGCGATAGATGTTATTATTAAGCGATGCAAGAGTATCAAGCGTTGGCGGTACCATGTTATTTAATATCCAAGCACTTTTTTGACGATGGCAGTTTTCATCAGTTATAGGCAGTATTTGCCCTGATGGCCAGCAAATTTTGTGTAAGGTAACGGTTACTGGTTTGGTCACCACGGGTAATGGACGATTCAATCGCCGTTCTTTATTTAATAATAGCGTGTTAACCTGTCGCAAAATTGGCACCGCTGTGATAGCACCATATTGGCCAACAACGGGGGTACCATCTGGGCGGCCAACCCAAATACCAATTAAATAGCGAGGATTGATACCAATTGCCCAAGCGTCACGATAGCCATAACTAGTCCCTGTTTTATAGGCAAGTTGTTGGTTATTAATTAACATTTGCCTTGTGATCCATGCACTTCCATCACTAATAAATGGTTTACTTAACAGTGGTTCGATTTGCGTAAATCGTAAAGGACTGACTTGTCCATGACGTGCAAAGGCACTATATGCGCTAACTAAATTATCCATTCTTAACGATGCGCCTCCTAATATATATGAAATATTAGGATTATTACCAGTAGATACAAGGGATAAACCAATGTCCACAAGGTTACCGGTAAATCTTTTAGGACCATAGTGTTCAATTAGTTGAACCGCTGGTAGGTTTAGCGAATTTTTTAGCGCTTCTGAAGCACTTACAGGACCATAAAAGCTCTTATCAAAATTAGTAGGAAGGTAATCAGAGTTAATTCGAGGCGTATCTTGTAATAATGATTCAGAATGAATCATGCCATCATCAATCGCTAATGCATAAATAAAAGGCTTTAATGTTGATCCTGGTGAACGTAGTGCACTGATCATGTCAACCTGACCAAATCGTTCTTTATCATTAAAATCAGCTGAGCCAACATAACCTTTTACAGTCATATCGGTATGATCGACAACTAAAATAGCAAGTGAAGTTTTAGGTGGTAACTGGTTTTTTCGATTTCTAGCAATATCTTCAAGATTATATTGAAGAGATAGATCAATATTTGAATGAATAATGTCAATATTAGGGTATTGTTGACTGAGTCTACGAGCTAATAAAGGCGCAAGCTGTGGCTTTTTACGTGGATAAACCCAGACTTCTTCTTTTTGAACTTGCTTTATCATATCGGGCGACCATATTTGGTATTGAGACAATCTTGTTAGAACTTTATCTCGAGCTTTTTTGGCTCTTTCAGGGTATCTATCTGGGCGCAAACGACTAGGAGCTTGAGGCAATATAGCTAATAAGACACTTTCGCTACGCGTTAATGCTTTTGGTGCTTTACCAAAATATGACCAACTGGCAGCACCTAAACCTTCAATTGTGCCACCAAATGGTGCGTGGTTAATATATAAAGTTAAAATTTCATCTTTTTTGAAGTGCAACTCAAGTTGTAGCGTTCGAAACATTTGTTTCAGCTTACCTATCATGGTGCGATCGTGAGGGTAAAGCAGCCTTGCAACCTGCATTGAAATAGTACTACCACCTGAAATAATTTTTTTATTGGTAATATTTTGCCAAGCTGCGCGCAGTAATGATGCTAGGTTAACGCCAAAATGATGATAAAAATAGCGATCTTCATAATTTAATAAAGCATCAAGATAATCATTGGGCACTTCATCTAATTTGATAGGATATCGCCACACACCGTTTTCGTCAGCAAATCGCCAAAGCGGAGTGCCATCTTGTGCAAGAATTGTTTGTGTGTTTTTTTGTTTTGCTATTGATATTGGAAACAAGCAATCGGCAACAAAAAAAATACCAACTAATAGTAGGATTACAAAAAGCAATAAAGCCAGAATTTTTAGCAGGCGCTTTTTCATTTTTGTCAAAAAGCCTCAAAAAATCTATGGTTCAATATAAAATGGTGCCGCTAACTTTCGTTAGCGGATCATCGTTTTGTTTGTATTTTATTAATCAATTCTAATACCAATGCTATTATTGCTCGGCATTATTCGATTCTGATTTGCGTTCAACAATAGACATGAAGTTAAGCGATTGACCAACAGCGAATCTATCTGGGTGGTACATTGATTCAACATAAGGATACGGAACCCTATAATTACCAGCTGTTACAGCCCGAACTAAGTAAGCTACACGTGAACGATAAGAATCTTCACTCACATAATGATTGATATCAACCGCAGCAACAAATCTATCGTCACGGAATTCTTGATGTTTAATATCATTACTATCATCATCTTTCAATAGATTGGCTAATTCAGGGATCGCCTGTAAGCTGACACTACTGTTAGTTAGATTTTGATTTTCTATTTCAAGTCCAGCAGGTAAGAAATCAACGATTAATGCATCATGAATAGCTTCTTTATGAGCGTTGACATCTAATAAAACCACCATTAAATCACCTACTTTCATCTGATCAGGTTGGATTTTATTTCCTTTTAAATCATAATAAGAGCGATTAATTGTTAATTTATTTTCATCACTTGTTGGCGCAGGGGTTTTTTTACCATAACCGGAAACGGTCAATTTAATATAAAGTGGCTGTGCATTTTCTGGATTCGAAATCGTTAATCCGTTTGCTAAATTAGCAAAATCGAGTGAGCGTGATAAGCTAGTATCTACATCATTGCTCTGTTTATTAATTGTAACATTAAATTGCTTTGAAGATTTATGTTGATCCAATGACCAACCCGCCACAAATAATGCACTAAGCTCTTGGGTTGAAAAATAGCGAGTATCATTGAGTAAATCAGATAAATGGATTAAGTAGTCAGCTTGTTTATCAATACTCAACTTGTTTTCAATCAATAAAGCTAAAATTAACGCATTATCACGAACTGCACTCCCATACTCTCCAAGCCAAGGATATTGATTGTCGTAACTTTTTGTAAATACTTGTGGCATTAAGCTGTTATAGATATTTTCAAAACCTGCAAGTTTGGCTGATAATGCTAATTGAGCAACTGGCAACGGCGAAAACACCTTAAAATCGCTTTCGGTGATCTGTTGATACATTTTATTAATTTCATTACGTACAGGTACAGTGATTTTATTTTGTTTGGTTAGTACAACTAAAGCATAAGCTTTAGTTGCAAATTGCGTGTAGTCACTTACTTGTGAATTATCATTATAGTTTTGTAAACTATTAAATACATTCACATCATAAATATATTGGTTAATACGAGAAATAGCCGCATCAAGTGCAGCATTATTAACATTATAACCACGCTCTTTAGCTTGCAATAAAAAGTCGGTCGCATACACGGTTAACCAATGATCTTCTGAACTATCTTTAGTCCATAAACCAAAACTACCATCATTACGTTGCATTGATAATATTCGAGAAATCCCTACTTGTACTTTTTCGCGACGTTTGGTATCCGATTCAGTTTTGATTCCTAATGCAGCCAACTGTTCTTGGTTTGCATATAATGATGGCATTAAGCTACTAATAGTCTGTTCTAAACAGCCATACGGATAGGACAATAACGACTTGATATACTGAGCTATATTCAGCGGTGGTTGATTTGATACAATCAATTTACCATCAATCGTATTTTCAATCATTTCGGCAATACTCTCTTCAGGTAAAACCCAGCTGTCACCACCATTTATTGCTGCCGCATAGTATTTTGTGGTCGCAGCATAAGCAGGTCTAACGCCTACATGCCATGAACGTTTGATTTGGTAATTTGAACCATCATCTAACAAAATCCCTTTAACATTAATTGTTATAGATCCTTGCCCATAGCCATAATTAGCAACAACAGGCAATTGAATAATCTGCCTTTGCTTGCTTTCTAAAGTTATTGCTGTAGTGTTTACCGAATTTTGAAAAATCAAACCTCCTGTTGAAACTTCAAGCTGTATTGTTTGTTTTTTTTCGGTTAAATTATGAAGATTTAGCGCTAATGTGGCTTGATCGCCACCAGATAAAAATCGCGGAGTGGATAGCTCTGCAATTACTGGTGAAGCAACTATCATAGTTTGTTCTGCTTTACCAAAACGGCTATCATCCCATGCTTGAGCCATTATGCGCAATTCGCCATTAAAATCAGGTAAAGTAAGATTAACAACCCCCTCACCTTCATTGTTCAGTTCGATAGTTTGCAATTGCTGGGCAACAATATTGACGTCAGTTAATGGTGTTTTACCCCCCGTATTTTCTGCGCCGAGTAAAGCATCCCCCCCAAAACTTATATTTACATTACGCCCTTTGCCTTCAATCAATTTGCCATATACATCGTAAAGATCAACATTATAGCGTTTACGCCCTAAGAATGCGCTGTATGGGTCAGGTGTTGCAAAACCAGTAATGTTCAATACCCCCGAATCAACGGCTGAAACCAATACGGTTACTTTGTGATCTTGTTGTATTGCGTTTTTATCTATTTTAACTTTAATTGGAATTGTTTTTTCTGGCTCTGTTTTTTGCGGAACGTCAAGGCTCACGGTTAATTGACGATTTGACGTGTCAATTGGCAAATAAAGTAAACCAATTGCTCGTTTAATTGTTTGTACAGCAGCATCAGTTGATGGTCGAATGATCATCGCATTAATATAAATATCATGGCGCCCCCAGTCTTTAATTGGTATCTCAACATCTAGGCCTTGGTCATCAACAGCAATATCTTTTTTCCATAACATTCCGTCATTAGTTTCAAGTGAAATATAGCCTGATCCAGCAACAGGAGCTTGTACTCGTACTTTAGCGGTATCACCAACTGAATAAGCAGTTTTATCAAGGCTTAGTTTAACTTGATCAGGCCGAACAGCATTTGTGCCATTTGTGTTATCTTCCCAATTGTAACCACTTCGAAAACGTAAACTACTGCTAATATTATTTGTAGTATCAACAATTTCAATACGATAAGACCCATAATCCTCTGTTTGATAACTTACTTTAGCTGTACCATTTTCATCAATAGTTAGTGGTTGTTCTTGAACAACAAATTCATTGAAATTAGATTCTTGGTGCCACCCTGCATCGTCAGACCAACTCCAATAATAGTTGCGACGTTCACGAATAATTTTTGCTTTTAAATGATTTGATGCTAGCTTTTTTCCGTCAGTATTGACATAGGCAACTTCAAATTCAGCATTAGCACCTTTATCAACTGTGGGACTATTTTCATAACGATCTGTTGACCAATCATAATAAAGCGATTGAGAAAACAACGCACGTACCACAGGCATTTTTTCATTTGGCCAAATTGTTTGGCTTGCATAACGCGTAACAGGGCGCCCACCAGAATCAAGCAAACTTGCTTGTAAAATAACTTTAATTGGAGAGCTTAATTTACCCCAATCGCTAGTATCAATGCCAACTTGTGTAATCCCATTTTTATCCAGAACCATGTCAATATTATCAAGTTGGCGATCAAGATTATCATCAGTCACACGTCCAATTTTATAATTGGCTAAGTTAGCAATTGAATCTGCTTTTTTAAGATAAACATGACCTTCTAAGTTATTACCTATTGCTGGAGCACCATAAAGATACCAGCCTTTAACATTAAAACTGACATTCTTATCCAAGATAACCGGCTTGTCTGATGCGGTTGTAATTTCCATTGCCATGCGTTCTGGCAAAAATTCTTCCACATGAAACCCGGCATAACGGTAGTTATCATCACCTAGATTAAAACGAAAAGCCCATTTACCTGTTGCTGCATTAGCAGGAATAACATATTGCCACTGATATAAGCCATTTGAGTCAGCTTTAGCATTGATAGTAAAATTTTCAACAATTTGATTATCTGGTAACATAACATCAACCACAATAGGTTGGGTTGGCAATGGCTTACCATTAGCATCACGTAAAAGCGCATTAAAATAAACCGTTTCTTGAGGGCGATATAAATCACGAGCGCCAAAAACAAATAGCTGTTTTTGATAAAAAGCCGAACCGACTAAGTTATACTTGCTTAAATTTAATGCATTACGATCTAAATTTACAAAAGAAATTTGTTGCCCTTTATTTGCGGTAAGTAAAGCATAATCCATACCTTTTGGTAAGGTTACTTCAGCATAACCGTCTGCATCAGTTTTAGCTAAAATGGTGGAACAGTTTTTATTGCTCTCTCGAATACTTTTATTACATAAAATCAATATATCAACGTCGCCAAGAGGCTGACCATTGTCTAGTGCATGCGTAAGCACTGATAATTTACCATTTTCATACGCATGAACAGCAATACCAATATTGCTAATCGAAAATAGTGATGTAGGGTTGGAATAATTGTAAGTTCCCGCTTGATTCATAACGGCAAAATAAATACCTTCTTGCTGTAATTGAGAAATTGAGGATAAGTCAAGCAATACCGTTTCTTGAAAATTACGTTTAGGGTTAAGATCAAAGCGAGATGAATAAACTAAATCAGCAAATTTATTGATATTATTTGAGTTCCAACTTGTTATTTGATTAATAAACCCATAATCAGAAATAAATTCCGATAAATGTTCAGGTTTGATTTTAAAGAAGTTAATATCAATTTTATTAACATTAAGCGTAGTAATCGGTAAACCACTCATTGATTTGCTAGGCAGTAAAACACCACTATTAGCAAAACCAACAAACGGCTGGCGATCTTGAGTTTTAAATTCGGTTTGGTAGACTTCTTTTAAACTGTTGCCATTAATTGCAACTAACATTTTATCGATAGTGAGCTCTAATTCACGGTTGGGTTCAAGGTATCGATGTCTTAATTCGAGTCCATTATCTGACAGCTCCCAAGCTCCATCAACATTACCCATTTTTTTATCAACTAAACGAAGCAAATTAGAAAAATTAAGATTAGGATTTAAAGGAACAGAAAAGGTTACAACCAACGTGCTAGAACCATCCAGAATGGTTTCGGAACTATCTATGACCGTTAAGGCCTTACCATGATATTTTTCGATTAATTCTGGTGTGGGATTAAAAACCGTTGTTGGTGATTGATCTTGCGCTATTTTATTATTTTCATTAGGCTCACCAATTTTGGTCGTGTTGCTGTTATCAATAACTTCTGTTGCTAATTGCGGTGATGATTGCTCTGCATTTGCTGTTTGTTCTCTTTCTTTATTGTCACACCCCGCTAAAGCTAACAATAGGCTAAATATAGCTAAATGTTTTACTAATGCCATACTTTGTCCACCTCCCATCTCATATTTTATTATTATTGATATTGATTATATTTTATATATATTATGCACAGTTCTTCGCTTTTTAGCAAAGCGTGTAGCAACAGATTGAGCAATTTTATTACAAATACCAGAAAGAAAAACTTCAATAAAATCAATGACTTTTCTGAACGTTTTTTATAGTCTTTATTGCATACATTGAAAATAGAATTAAAACTCATCAAAAATAATTAATGAGTTTTAGTTTATTAAGATAAGTCAATGGAATTTAGGTTATAACGATTAATTAGTTTTGGAGACAAACATTAATTTTTTTAGGATAAAATTTAAAATCACACCATAAAGAGGCAAAAAGAATAAGCCACAAATGATAATTTTAAAACTGTAATCCATTAAAGAAATTTCGACCCAATGATTTGCCATAAATTCATCGCTACTTTGATAAAAGGCAATAGCAAAAAAGACAATAGTATCAATACCATTACCAAAGATAGCCGATGCTGTTGGTGCAACCCACCACGATTTATTTTTTCTTAAATAGTTAAAGACAGTAATATCCATCAATTGTCCAACTAAATAAGCGGCAAAACTTGCTAATGCAATTCGAAAAACAAAACTATTAAATTCCGTCAATGCCGATAAACCAACCCAATGTGTTTCAAAAAATAGTACAGAAATCACATATGAAAATAGCAATGCGGGAAGCATCACCACAAAAATTATCTTCCTAGCTAAACTCGCTCCAAATACCCGAATAGTTAAATCGGTAGTAAGAAAGATAAATGGAAAAGTAAACGCCCCCCAAGTGGTTTGGAAACCAAAAATATCAAATGGAATTTGTACTAAATAATTGCTGGAAGCGATAACCAAAATATGAAAAAACGAAAGCCAGCTTAGAGCCTTGATTTGCTGTGCGTGAGTAAATTGGTTTATATGTTCTGAATTAGCGTTCAGGTGCATAAATTTGTCCTTTTTTAATGGGGTAAGTGAACCCAGTGTTTCAATTAATTTGAATGATTAAGGTATTTTGTTAATCCTTTATCTCGAAGAATACAGCTCGGGCATTTGCCGCATCCACCATCAACTCCGTAATAACAAGTATGAGTATGGTCGCGGACATAATCCAAATAACCTAGTTTATCAGCCATTTCCCATGTTTGAGCTTTAGTCAAATACATCAAAGGGGTAATGAGATTGAAATTATAATCCATAGCAAGATTCATCGATACATTCATTGATTTAATAAAAATATCACGACAATCAGGGTAGCCACTAAAATCGGTTTCACAAACGCCAATAATAATGTCACTAATACCGTGTTGCTTGGCATGACAACCAGCCAAAAGCAAAAACAGCATATTACGTCCATCCACAAAAGTATTAGGGTAATCGCCTTCTTTGGCTGCGGTGATTTGTTGTGAATCATCAATCAAAGCATTATTGGTCGTCTGTTTAATCACCGAGGTATCCACCACGGTTTGCTTAACGCCAAGATCTTCAACAATCCACTTGGCTTTTTCAAGTTCAATAGCATGACGTTGACCATATTGAAAGCTGATGGTTTCGACGTTTTCACGACCATAATCAGCAATGGCTTGCAGTAAACAGGTAGTAGAATCCTGCCCACCAGAAAATATCACTAGTGCTTTACGAGTTTGCATTGAGAGTTTCCTGTTAGGGTAAATTGAATTAGCGATTATCGACTTTTTCAGGATAAAGATCGTGATTAGCCAAACGGCTCATCGCTATTTGTTCCCAATTAGTGCCGGCTTTACCATAATTTGCATAAGGATCGATAGAGATTCCACCGCGAGGGGTAAATTTTCCCCAGACTTCAATATATTTAGGATCCATTAGTTTAATAAGATCTTTCATAATAATATTGATGCAATCTTCGTGGTAATCACCATGATTACGAAAACTAAAGAGATATAGCTTGAGTGACTTACTTTCAACCATTTTAATATTAGGTACGTATGAAATATAAATCGTCGCAAAATCAGGTTGCCCAGTGATAGGACAAAGACTAGTAAATTCTGGGCAATTGAACTTAACAAAATAATCGTTAGTTGGGTGTTTATTATCGAACGTTTCGAGTATTTCAGGACAATAGGTTGTAGGATAGCGAACAGATTGATCGCCAAGTAGTGTAACTTTATTCATAATTTTCCTTAGTTTTTTAGCGTGGGAGGTTCACGAACCACGTAACAAAGCACACACCATACTCTTTTTAAATAAAAATGTCTAGTTATAAGCGCTTTATCCTAACTTAGATGATTGAAAATATAAATATAATAACCCACATGGAGCAAACACCCAACTAAAAGCAAAGCATATTACCATTGTAAAGAATTTAGTAACGAGCCATGTTTCTGTACTTACAATGAAAGTATTATCACCAACGATATAACTAATAACATTTTCATAAACAAATCGAGAATATGGATATAAACCCCATAATATTAAAAGAGCTATCCCTGTATATATGCTTTCAGGCATTTTAAATTTGAATATCAGGGTACATAAAGGAGGAAGAGTAATTATAAAACTAAATAAATATTGTCGTATTAAATACCTTGCCGATAAACCGCCGAATGCTTTCTTCCAAAAGCTAGCCATTAAAATAACCTTATCCATTGTATTGAAAATGCTGAATATTTTATATTCTATTTTCATATATGTAAATATATTGAACATATTCAACGCTAAATCAGTGACAGTAAATAAGGAGTTAATTATGCTTGAATTCACATCCTTATTTAGCTTGAATTTCTTTATAAAATTCAGCTAATTTAGTTTTAGCTTCTCTCAACTCTTTTTGAGCTTCACTTAATTTTAGCTTTTGTTTAGCTATTTTTTGGGAGTCTCTTTTTGCTTGCGCTTTAGCTAAAGCTTGCTCTTTTTCGGCAACTTTTTTAGTCTTTTCAATTACTTTTTCGGTGTATTTAGCTTTTAAATCATCATCATTACAATATGTATTGATATCATGTAATGCTTTTTCAAGCCCTTGAGCTTGGTGCAAGTTACCCGCCTTTTTTGCCTTATCAATTTGTTTTTCCATAATGTGTTTTTTGCTAAAACAAGTTACACCTTGATATTCGTCATGATTTGCTGCATAAATATTAGGTATAAAAGCGATAGCTGTTAATACTAAAAAAATTAACTTACAAATTGATCTTATTGTTAATTTCATATCGATCTTCTTCCCCTTTTTAAATTATTTTCTTAATTGAACACAATCAACTTTATGATCTTTGCCTTTAGTTAGGATAAGGCTGGCTCTTTCCCTTGTTGGTAGGATGTTTTCTATTAAATTCAATTCATTAATTTCATGCCAAAGACGGTTTGCGATGTTAAGCGCTTCTTGCTCTGGCAATTTTGAGTAATGATTAAAATAAGAATTGGGATCGCTAAATGCTCCTGCTCTAAATTTTAAAAAACGATTGACATACCAATTGTGTAGCAACGAAACATCGGCATCAACATAAATTGAGAAATCAACATAATCAGAAACAAAAACACGATTATTGGCTTGTGCATAATTTACAGCGCCTTGTAACACATTTAATCCCTCAAGAATTAAAATATCAGGGCTATCGAGAATAATTTGTTCATTTTGAACAATATCATAAACTAAATGAGAATAAACGGGGGCTTTAACCTGTGCTTGGCCAGACTTAATATCAGCAACAAAATTGATCAGTTTTTTAATATCATAAGATTGCGGAAAGCCTTTTTTATTCATTATTCCACGTTCTTCAAGGCATTTATTGGGGTATAAAAAACCATCAGTTGTCACCAAAGCCACTTTGCGATGCTCAGGCCAACGAGATAATAATGCTTGCAATACACGAGCTGTAGTACTTTTCCCCACAGCAACGCTTCCTGCTATACCAATGATATAAGGAATTTTTTGGCTTTTGCCTAAAAATTTAGATAAAACAGCCTGCCGACTAAAACTATTACTAATGTAATAATTAAGCAATCTGGATAAAGGTAGATAGATATCACTTACTTCATCCATTGACAGATCTTCATTAATGCCTTGTAGAGAGACTAACTCGTCACAAGTTAATGTCATTGGCTCTGCATTACGTAAGCTAGCCCACTCTTTACGACTAAATTGCATATAAGGGCTTAAATGATTATTCATGTTTTATGTTTCTCTATTGCAATTAATTCTCAAATAGTTGGCTCAGATTATACATAAATCTCATTTTTTACAATCACAAATTAGCATTGATGCTTCATCATAGCTATCTGGTCAAGTTACTGTTAAAATACTAGCTAAATCTTTAACTCTGGTATTAAATTGAGATTGTATGTTAAAAAATAAATCGAAACAAAAAACTAAGAAAAGCCGTCAAGAGATCAATGAAGAATCTCGTGAACTAAAGCGTAAACGTAAACACAAAGGTTTGCCAAGTGGTTCCCGCTTTAATAATCAAGAGAATAACAAGAATAAAAGTTCGACAAACACAGTCAAAGATCCACGTGTGGGTAGCAAAAAGCCAATTTCTTTAATTGCGGAAACTTCAAGCAATGTCACACAAGCTAAACAACCTACTAAACCAACTAAAATGGTTTTATCATCAAATTTATCTCCACAACAAGAGTTAGAACAACTAGAAAATGATCCAAAATTAGATCAGTTACTGGATTTAGTCGAGCAAAATAGCAAACTAACTAAAGAGCAACAAACTTATCTTGATAGTAAATTAAATCGAATTGATGAGTTAATGCAAGAGCTCGGTTATACTGACGACGATTTTGATGATATTGAAGATCAAGACGACAAGAAAGAAGATATTGTTAGTTTGTTAAAACGAAACTAATGGTAGGAAAATATAATTAATACTCATGATTGTATATTTCTGATATGCGAGCTGGAATGCCATTGTAATAGTTAAGTTTCGGCTCGTGATTTAATGTCACAACCTTTATTTTTTATGCCTCTAATTAATAACTTAAAAGCGAGCGAATCATAATGCCAATATTAATTATGCTAAGTTTATATTTTGGGTTATTAATTTGCACATTGTTATATTTAAATAAAACCAATCAAATAAAAATTAAAACAAAAATTAGAAATCATCGAAAACTGATACGAAAATTCGATAAAAATAACAGCACTAAACAGAGATTTAAACGGAAGTAACAGCATGACTGATATGCAATTATGGGATCAGGCGTTAATTGAAAAATATAACTATTCTGGTCCAAGATATACCTCTTATCCTACTGCACTTGAATTTAATGAAGAATTTAGCAAGCAGGACTTTTTATCGGCCGCCACACGTTACCCTACAAAGCCATTATCGCTTTATGTACATATTCCGTTTTGTCATAAACTTTGTTACTTTTGTGGTTGTAATAAACTCATTACTCGCCAAACAAAAAAAGTCACCAAATACCTCGATATTTTGGATATTGAAATTGCCGAACGGGCAAAATTATTCAAACAACGCACTGTAACACAAATGCACTGGGGAGGGGGTACGCCGACTTTTTTAACTGATGATGAAATTACTCGGCTGATTACTTCGCTAAAAAAGCACTTCAATTTTGCGGATAATGCCGAACTGTCGATCGAAATCGATCCTCGTGAAATTACGCCACAAACCATCGACCACTTAGCGAGTGTTGGTTTTAACAGGTTGAGTATGGGGATTCAAGATTTTAACCACGAAATCCAAAATCTAATTAATCGCAAACAAGATGAAACACTAATACGTTCTCTTATTAATCAGGCACGAAAAAATCGTTTTCACTCTATTAGTCTAGATCTAATTTATGGTTTACCCAAGCAAACCGTAGAAAGCTTTACCGAAACGCTCAATAAAGTGATAGATATTTCACCCGATCGTTTAAGTGTATTTAATTATGCTCATTTACCAAATCGTTTTGCCGCGCAACGTAAAATTAAAGATGATGATTTACCGAATGCCGACCAAAAATTGCGAATTTTACAAACCAGCATCAAAAAATTAACCGATGCTGGTTACCACTTTATTGGTATGGATCATTTTGCCAAACCCGCTGATGAGCTGGCTATTGCTCAGCAAGAAAATAAATTACACCGCAATTTCCAAGGTTACACAACGCAAGGAGATGCGGATTTACTAGGGCTGGGTGTGTCAGCCATTAGTATGTTAGGTGATAGTTATGCGCAAAACCAAAAAGATCTGAGTAGCTATCAAAGTCAAGTTGAACAAAAAGGTCATGGGTTATGGAAAGGATTTAATTTAAATCAAGATGATATCATTCGTCGAGATGTAATCAAGCAACTCATTTGCCACTTTTATTTAGATAAAAAAGCAATAGAAGAACAATTTCATATCCAGTTCGATAACTATTTTGCTGAAGACTTAAAACTACTCGCTCCATTGCAACAAGATGGATTAGTCACAGTAAATGACAAGATAATTAAAGTTCAACGTAAAGGGCATTTACTGATACGCAACATTTGTATGTGCTTTGATATTTATATGCGAAAAATGGCAAGGCAGCAACAGTTTTCCAGAGTTATTTAATTTGATATCATTTTTCAAATCACTGAAACAACGCGAGTGATTCCTATAAAATAAATATTATGATAAGATTTAGTCCAATTTAATAAAAGAAAGTAATAACTTGTTAATTTTATTGTGTTATTAAAGGTTAACCTTTAATAACACAATTTTAGTTTAGACATGAAATTTTTATTTTAGTAAGGAGTATATTGATAAAATGGGATTGACGAATAAATTAGTGGAAGTATTTCCAACTCGCCCTTTAAAAGTTATGAAACTAAAGCAAGAAGGCTCACTTCATCAAATAAGAAGAATAGGTGCAGCAATAATTTTATTTGTGTTAGCTATGTTTATGGGCATAAGAAATTATCCTGGATTAATTGATGATTATAAAATATCACGGAATCCAGTTGTGGTTAACTATGATGTAGAAGGAACATGTCGTGCAAAACGTGCGGTTGATAACTGTTCAGTGAAAATTACCACTGATACAGGACAAGTTATTAAGCGTGATTATACTTTCATTGGAGGGAAAAAAGGAAATTATCAAGTTGTAACTGTGGCTTCTGCCGATGATCCATCACTAGTAACACTCAATTTAGCTATTGATAATATGCGAACTGTATTTGTGGCTACTACTGGTCTTATTCTTTTGTTGTTATTGGTTACATGGATGAGTTTAGGATGTTTTTTAAGAACACATAAAATGACAAAAGTTATCAAGGAAATTAATGGGCAAAAATTAACACCTGTTATTGTGCCAGTTAAATTAGTCTCTTATGGTAAAATAATAACTGCTTTATATCGTGCAAACAATGCACAAGGAATAAATGCTAAATATGCAGCCAATTTTAATAAAGACTCAAACGGTGGACCAATCATTATAGGTGATAGGATTAGAAATAAATGTAATGCGTTGGCCGTAGTCGGTGAAAGCAACTCTGTTCCTATTCTTCTTGATCAAGAATTTACGCGCTGTGATTTTACCTATAATGAAATGCAGGCATTAAAAGAAGCCCTCTCATAATCTAGATATGATATCAATAATAGTGAAATCAATTTAAATCTAACAACTATTTACATTTTAAAATAAAGGGGTGATAAAATCGCCCCTTTATTTATAAAACTTGTGATATGTATTGCAACGCATCCTTTTCTTTAAAAAATAAACAAACCTCACTTATTAATGGCTTGCTAAATAAACTTTAAATTTAGTCGTTTGGGCTATCACTTCAACACATTTGAATGTTTCATCTAAAATGGCTTGATACGGTAAAAATGAATTTGCCACAATGCACAAATAACCATTTAATTTTAAATGTTTTTTAGCTTCCTTAATTAAGGAATTAACCGCAGTGTAACTGGTTTGTTTACCATCATGAAAAGGGGGATTCGAAACAATAAGATGATATTTATCATTTAAATGAGAAAAAACATCACTGGCTACAACGGCCCCATTTACACTATTACTAGCTAACGTCATTTTGCTTGACTCAATTGCTGTGCTACTAACATCGGATAACGTCAGTTCTATATCAGGGCATAATTTACCAAGCACTGTAGATAATATACCCGAGCCACAGCCCACATCCAATACATTGCCTTTTATAATATCAGCATGATCTATTAATGCATTTAATAATAACTCACTGCCTGCATCTAACCCTTTTTGGCTAAATACACCTGGCAAACTTTTAATTTCGATATCTTGATTTTCAATAGTTAAATGATAACTTAACCACCACTCATTAAGATCAAACGCTAAACGGTTTTCTGCCTGAAAATGATATAACCCACAACGTCTTGCGCTATCTATTTTTTGAATTGTCCCAAAATCGCCTAATAAAGATTCAACACTTTTTACGC
Source organism: Gilliamella sp. Nev6-6 (assembly GCF_001690605.1). Lineage (NCBI taxonomy): Bacteria > Pseudomonadati > Pseudomonadota > Gammaproteobacteria > Orbales > Orbaceae > Gilliamella > Gilliamella sp. Nev6-6. Next base: position 27,776 of record NZ_LZHP01000079.1, read on the forward strand.
CTGTGCGATTTTCACCAATAATAAAAATATCACTCCCTTTAGGCATATTATGTAATAAATACGATAGCTGAAACTGCGCTTCACTTTTCGTTTTGGGCCAATAGTAAATCAGTGTGTTCATTCCAACGTAAAAATCCGCTTCTGGCAACAATGAAAAATAGGTATGATTGCCTCGTGCGCTATTTTTTAAACGTAAATACGTATGAAATTGTGTGCAATGAATCTTAACTTGATTTGCTGACATAACCGATGGATAACTATCTTGGATATCACCTGCTATCACCACATTTTTATCGTTAAAAAATGCTTGGCGGCGCTCAAGAACCTGACTTGCAGGAGTAAAAGTGGATATGGCCATATTTCCTCGATGAAAAACCTTTATAAATTGATGCGTTGATTATACAATTAACCACCTTTAATCTCTAATAAAAAACGTAAGTCGATAATGACGCAACAAGATTGGTACCTAAAGCAATGCAATATAACGCAGTATGTTTTGCGCAGACCAGCCGTATTGAAAGGTGAAGTATCCACACACATTAGTGACGAGATTCGTTTAATCGTTGTGGCCGAACAAAAACCAACGCAAAAAATCTATTTTGATATTTTAAATGCAATTCGTCTTACCGAAGAGCAAGTACTGGTCTTAACGCCTTCACAGCTTATTATACCTGCTAGTGAGATTAAAACCGTGGTTTGGTTTATTGATATTAAACCTGATGAGCATTGGGAGCATTCACTTACAATTCAAACCATAAGTTTAGACTTACTTGCAAATGCATCACAACAAAAACGCCAACTTTGGCAACAATTATGTCAATATGAAAACGATTTCCACCCTAACAAAAAATGATTTAACTAAAGCCTTTAAATTAGAACAGATCTGCCATGCGATACCGTGGTCAAAACAGACATTCTTTTCAAACCAAGGGAATGGGTATTTAAATTTTAAAATAACTGTCGATAATCAGCTAGTAGGATTTTGTATCTGCCACCAAGCATTCGATGAAGCTGAGTTATTTAATATCGCTATCCATCCCAATTTTAGAAAACAAGGGCTGGCTAGAGATCTACTCAACCACTTGATAGAGAAATTAATAACCATAACATCGCCAAGCCCAATTACAACACTTTGGCTTGAAGTAAGGCAATCAAATTCACCAGCAATAAGACTATATCAATCATTGGGTTTTAACCAAATAACAGTTCGAAAAGGCTATTATCCAACAACTGATGGTAAACGAGAAGATGCAATTATTATGGCTTATACATTAGCTTTTTGACATCCTTCACACACTAAACAATGGGTGAATGACTACCACCACCGTCGTTTACCCTTTACATTTCATCCCAGAAAGCAAGATGTTACGGCTTAACGGATAAAGACATCTGAGAAAGTAATCATGCAAAGAAATACAGCCCTACTATTTGTCAATGGTGAGCCGCCGAAGTTTTACCCCAACAATTTAGATAGCTATACCTATATTGCAGCAACTGACGGCGCTTATCATAACTATTTGATTAACTCACCGATTATACCCAATTTTATTATTGGTGATTTAGATAGTTTCGATAATAGCCTTACCATTCCAAAGCAAATCGAAATTATCCACACCCCCGATCAAAATAAAACGGATTTTGAAAAGGCAATCTTGTTTTTAGCAGATAAAAGCGTAACCACATTCGATATTTATGGTGCTTGCGGTCATGCTAGCGATCACTTTTTAGGTAATATTTCTGTTGCAATGAAATATTATCATCGATTTCAAATAACATTTTATGATAATTATTGTCATTTCTTTTTTGCCAAACGTTATCAAAAGATGACTAATGTAAAAAATCGTATTATTTCACTAATGCCACTTTCAAAAGTAACAGGTTTAACTATCACTGGTTTTCAGTATCCCTTAACAAAGCAAACGCTATCATTGGGTGGAAGTGTTAGTTTAAGAAACAAAATTATTAGTGATTTGGCTAAAATATCATTTAAAAACGGTGATTTAATCGTCTTTATTGAGGATTTACGTAATGTTAATTGACACACATATTTACATTACTTTACAATAATTTTCCCCAAAAAATAAGTATAATTTATTGGTCAAGGAAACTCACCATGCTTCTAAAAAAACTTTCTGTGCTTGTTTGTGCTTCATTTATTTCTTGTATATCTTTTGCACAGACCAATACCGAGCAACGTGAAACAGACAAAGTAATTGATACATTTCTCCAATGTGATAATCAGTTTTTTGAACAACTTGCTAAACACCAAGAATCAATCAACCAATATGTTGACTTAGCGACTACGCCTGAACAGGTAACCTATATTCCCGTTAAGTCTATTCAAAATCTTGATGAAAACCAAGTCATGTTTAAAAAAACACTTGAATATCATGGTTTAAAGATTATTGGTTATCGTAATATCTATATTCCAACCTCCTTGTATGGTTATTTTTTATATTGGGGTTTTATCTTTGATAATAATGAAATTGAGGTTAAAGGCGCTTTAAATAATATTAATTGGTTACCATACAATACCAATGTTTACATAGCAAATTCCCAAATTTATGATCACAAATTAAATCCAGCAACATGGCAAGACGATCCTTATGCTATTGATGGCGTTATACCAAGGTTCGGAACTATTAATAAAGCACTTTACTTAGAACAAGTTGCCAATAACCAAAGTAGTATTTTTTGTTCTATCCAAGGTGATATAGAGAAAAAAGAACTATTTGTTATTCGACCAGATCTAAAACCAATTATTGAAAAACAAGAAGCCGAGCTTCAAGAAAAAATCAAAGCATATAAAGAAAAGATGCAAAAGAAAAAAGAAAAACAGGAACAACAACCTCAAACGCACATTAACCCTATAGAAACTACCTCAAAAGATGGAGATAATATTTAAATGAAAAAGGTCAGTTTATTTTTAATTCTCTTTTCTTTTGCCACATTTAGCCATGCTGCTGAAGAAAAAATCGATAATGACGCTAAAAAAAATGAAAATACAGCAGCTGAAAGCTTGAAAGATCCTAGAGTCGGTGAGCAATTCATTCCAATATCGAAATCGAACGAAGATGATATTGTTGGTTATTCTTTTTTAGATAGAAAATCGATTAAACTTCACCCTTTTAATACTAAAATTCGTGTATTTAGTGAAGTGACTAACTACAGTCCAGCATTAGTTCAAAAAAATAATGATGGTACTGAAACGCCTTATCATTCCATTAAAATTGATTATTATGCTAATTGCGATAAAATGGAATTAGCAAAGGGCAAACTCAGAACAATTGAAAACAACTTTGGCGATGGAACATTAGTCAATACAATTGAAATGCCAAATCGCTGGGTAAATACAAACCAAGGTAGTGAGCAATATAAGTTACTTGTTATTGGTTGTTCATTACCGCTAGCACCTTAATAATTAAATCTGTACCTATTTTACTCTTGCCACCTTGCTGTGTGGCAGAGCATATCTATTTATGCTAATATCATGCCATTATTTACCTAACCGATTATACTTTTATGAATACCGCACAATTCCATGCACTTACTGATGAGCTATTTAATAAACTTGAATTGTATTTGGATGATTATGCAGATAAGCATGATATCGATTTGGACTATGAAGCAAATGGCAATGTCATTACTGTTAGTTTTCCCAATGGCAGTAAAATCATCGTTAATACCCAAGAGCCTCTTTTTCAGGTCTGGTTAGCCACTCGTATACAAGGTTATCATTTTGAATATATAAATGATAATTGGATTTGTAATCGAACTAACCAACCATTTGACCAGATTTTTTCGGAATCTGTAAGAGAACAAGCAGATCAATAAGGTAGATTAAAATCGGGGATTAATTTAACGCTCAATCCCCGTTTCATCAAATAATTATAGAAGCTTACTTAAAAATGAAGTTTACAGTAAGGTAAGATTAGCTAGTTTCACTACCAACCATTTAATTCCCTCATCAACAAAAGCAATTTGTACTCGCTTATGATCGCCGTCTCCATCAAGGTTAACAATCGTGCCTTCGCCGAAACGGTTATGTAACACTTTACGACCTAGTGTGTAACCATCGCTTTGGCAAGTTTTCTTAATATAAGATTTTTGGCGATCACGATAAGGTTGTCTATCTTCATTTGAATCGTAATATTTTTCTTTTCCTGATAAGGTAATATCGCCTCGATAACTAATTTCATTTAATTTATCAACAGGCAATTCCGCCAAAAAGCGGGAAGGCAAATTACGTTCTTCACGTCCATATAAACGCCTTAGCTCAGCTAATGAAAGGGTCAAAAATTTACGAGCTCGAGTAATACCAACATAAGCAAGGCGCCTTTCTTCCTCTATTTTTTCAGGCTCTTGGGAAGAGCGTAGAGCAGGAAATAACCCATCTTCTAATCCAACAATAAATACATTATCAAATTCAAGACCTTTGGCTGAATGCAGGGTCATCAATTGAACTAAATCTTGTTCGCGATTTGCATCACGGCTTTCTAGCGACGTATAAGCTAAAAAAGACTCTAAAACAGTCAATGTTTTACCCGTTTCACTGTCTTCAATAACCGTGTTTTCATTAGAAAGATAAAACTGCTCAGCTGCGGATACTAATTCTTCAAGATTTTCTAATCTGGATTGACCTTTAATGCCAGGCTCTTGCTCATACATTTGCAATACACCAGATAATTTAATAATCGCGTCGAGTTGCTTATAAAATGGCTGTGTACCTACTTCATTAAAAATAGATTCTATCAACTCCAAAAAGCGACTGATTCCTGAACACTGCCTTTCTGTCAATGCATTAGCTTGGATTAGCATTATACACGCTTGCCACAATGAAATATTATGTTGCTTTGCAGCCAATCTAACTTTATCTAGCGTAACATGACCAATACCTCGTGGCGGAGTATTGACTGTAGCTTCAAACGCCATATCATTATGGTGGTCGTGCAATAATCGTAAATAAGCCAGTGCTAATTTTACCTCTTGCCGTTCATAAAAACGTATAGAGCCATAAATCTGATAAGGTAATCCAGCTTGTAACAAGGTATCTTCAAAGATGCGTGATTGCGCATTATTTCGGTACAAAATTGCACAACTTGCATAATTTTCGCCTTCTTGATGCAGTTTTTTTATTTGACCAATAACAAATCTGGCTTCATCAACATCATTAAAGCCAACATAAAGCGAAATGAGCTCACCATTGCCTCTATCTGTCCATAAGTTTTTTCCCAACCGATTTTTATTTTGTGCAATTAATTTATTTGCTACATCAAGAATATTACCTGTCGAACGGTAATTTTGCTCTAATCGAATTATTTCAGTTTCAGGATAATCATTAATAAATAATTGAAGATTATCTGCATTCGCACCACGCCAACTATAGATAGATTGATCATCATCCCCGACTATCATTACATTGGCAGTTCCACCTGCTAACTTTTGTACAAAGCGGTATTGAATATGATTTGTGTCTTGAAATTCATCAATGAGAATATTGCAAAAACGGTGATGACAATAAGCTAATACTTCATTATCACGGCAAAGCAGTTCATAAGCTCTTAGGATTAATTCAGAAAAATCAACATAACCAACTCTATCACAAATAGCTTGGTAATCGCGATAAATCGTTTGCCACATAACTTGTTTAGGATCTTCTGGAACAATATCGCCAGCACGTAACCCCTTTTCTTTTTGAGTGGAAATAAAAGCAGCACATTGTTTAGGTGACCATTGTTTTTCATCTATTTTTAGTTCCCGAAAAATCCGTTTGATGAGCCGAACTTGGTCTTCAGAATCAATAAGTTGAAAATTTGGTGGCAACTTAGCTTGTTCAGGAAACATGCGTAATAAACGGTGAGTCAGTCCATGAAATGTCCCTACCCACATCCCATTAAAATAACTTTCGCCTACTAATGTTTGAATTCGCTCTTGCATTTCTGCAGCAGATTTATTGGTAAAAGTAACCGCAAAAATTGATCCCGGTGAATAATGTTTCTCAATACAAAGCCAAGCAATACGGTGAACTAAAACTCGCGTTTTACCACTCCCTGCTCCAGCAAGGACAATGGTATATTGATTATCGGTGGTGACTGCATTTTGTTGTTCTGTATTCAGGTCGTCTAATAATGATTTATTATTTTGCATTACGTTCATAACCTATTTTAGTAATCGAAAACATTAACCAGCATTAATGTCGAGTGTATTATTAATATTGTTATCATATCTTGAGCCACTATTGTCGACTTGCAGCCAAGAAAAAAGAAATTTATTAAGAAAATGTATCGCTGGTATTAACATAATTTATCTTCACTTAATCTTACTGTTTATTTATACAGACACAATGAAGATTATAGCAGATTCTCTAATTCTGACAATTGAGTTATTTCCATGTGGGGCAAGCATCTTGCTTCCTCAAGTTGTAAAATATCGCGATTATAAATATTGATAAAACAAGCTAAGAAACCACTATCAATAGCACCAGCGACATCCGTTAATAAATTATCCCCTACATGTAAAATATGGTGTGATGGAATAGCTAATTTATGAGCGGCTAAATTAAAAATTTCTGGAAAAGGTTTTGAACGCGTACATTCACCACCTCGCAAGGAAAATTGAAAATAATCCCCCAAATCAATTTGATTAATATCGACATTACCATTAGTGATCACCGCTAAAGGATAGTTAGCAGCCAATTGAGTTAATAATAAGTGTGTTGATTCAGGTACTTTCATCTTATGTCGCCAAAAATTAAAACAGGCAACGGATTGATCAATCACGTCGGTAAATTTTGATTTTGGAATATTGGTTTTACTTAATAACGATTTAATCGTTTGAGCTCGCCAAACATTAACATCATGATAGATTTCGGGATTATCAGCAAGCACGGCATACTTTTCAGTAAAATACTCAGATAGAGTTAAAGTATGCAACTGTTCATAACGCTTAAGCGTATTGATCATTTCGTCTTCCGCTTTTTCAACGATCATACTGTTATCATATAAAGTATCATCCAGATCGAAAGTCAGCGCTTTAATCGTAGTAATAGAGCGATAAAAGTGCATCTTTATTTTCCTCTTTTAGCTCGTGGATGGGCTGAATCATAAACTTCAGACAGATGTGAAAAATCCAAATGCGTATAAACTTGAGTCGTAGATAAATCAGCATGCCCAAGCAACTCTTGCACTGCTCGCAAATCACCACTTGATTCGAGCATATGAGTTGCAAATGAATGACGTAATTTATGTGGATGGACATGGCTACTTAAGCCCTGCTTAACGCCCCATTCGGCAAATCGTTTTTCAACATTACGTGGTGAAATTCGTTTACCTAACTTTGAAATAAACAGCGCATCATCCTGTGGAATAAAAAAATCTCGCATAGACAACCAGCGTTTAATCCATTTGATAGATTCTCGACCTAATGGCAGTTTTCGCTCTTTATTTCCTTTACCCATTACACGGACTTCACCATCAATCAGATTTAATTCTCGACAGTTAAGCGTAACTAATTCAGAAAGACGTAACCCCGAACCATACATAACTTCAAGCATCGCTCTATCACGAACAGAAAGAGGATCATTATGATCAATTTCAAGTAGCTGATTAATTTCGTCAATATCAATATTTTTTGGTAGATGCTGACCTAATTTGGGATTTAGCACGCCTCGAGCTGGGTTGGCGTTAAGATATTCATTTTTTACCATCCAATCACAAAAGCTGCGCAACGCAGATAATCTTAATGATAAGCTTCTAGCTTGTAACCCTGTTTGTCTGCTACGACTAATTAACAATCTTACTGCTGAAGAGTCTAAATCTTGCCAAGTTGAAATTTCGGCATCTTTTGCCAATGACATAAGCGCATAAAGTTGACGCCGATAATTGATTTGTGTGTTTAAGCTAAGCTGTTTTTCTGACTTTAAATAATTTAAAAACTGATCAACAGGCAAAGTTAATCGAGCATCGACATTTTGATTAGGCTGAGCCATGATCTTTCCTTAATTTATTCGCATGATCCATCTACTAATTAAAATAGGTAAAATTTCACTCATTTTTTCAAGTAATAATGTCCCTTGCCCTGCTTGGTAATGTTCTGGATTAGTGCTAGTAAACATTAACAGACCCAGATCACCAAATCGTCCTAATAATGATAAAGCTACCGAACCAACATAACCATGTTCTGGTAGTAAAAAATCAATTTCCGTTGAATTCAATGTCCCTAAATATTGTTGGCTATACTGTAAATGCCTAACACGAATAAAATCAAACTGTAACGTATTTAAAGCTAAATAATAATAATTTGACGGCGCACTAAGTAACCATTTGTCGTCAAAAAGATATAAGTAAGCACCACTGAGACCTAACGATTTTGCCCATGTGTTTAATATGACTATTAATTGGTTTAAATCTTGTGCTTTGAACAATTCAATTTGTAAATCCATCATTTGGTTAAAAAGTAGCTCGTTAGCGCTAGCATGTTCCATTAACAACGTAATTTCGGATTCTAATTGCTTAATTTTATTGCGCTGGCGTGCCATATACCATTCAGGTAATGAAATCCCCCCACGAACAGGATGAGGCACTTGAACGCTCTCTACACATCGTGCATTTCGTATAAAAAAATCAGGGTTATCAATAATATATTGACTGACAATTTCATCATTCAATTGTACAGAAGATGGTTTTTTCTGGGATTTTCTTGCTCGTCTATTCCTAGTAGTTTTTGCAACCATAATTCATTTCTATCATATTATATGTCTAACGTTTTTGGGGGATTAAAGTCACCCTTTTAAAACAAACAAAAAAAACTGAATAAAATCAATGGGTTTTCTGAACAATTTTTACCCGTCGAAATTTTTCGATAACAAAGCCTTGTGGTTAAACAGCGATAATATCAAAATTAAATGGCAATAAAGCCATCATACACATGTGTAGCCGGTCCTGTCATATAAAGTGGTTGATGCCCACCGTTCCATTCAATCAATAATTTACCACCTGGTAAATTAACATTAACACGCGGGTTTAATAATCCTTGATTAATACCTACTGCCACTGCTGCACAAGCACCTGTACCACAAGCCTGAGTTTCACCAACCCCTCGTTCAAATACCCGTAAGTTAATATTATCGCGATCGATAATATGCATAAAGCCAATATTAGCATGTTCGGGAAAGCGTTCATGTTGCTCTAATACCGCTCCCAACCTTGTAACTTCTGCTGTTACAATATTATCGACTTGAATAACACAATGAGGATTCCCCATAGATGCAACGCCACATAACACGGTCTGTTCTTGTGCTCGAATTATATAAGTTTTTTCTTCTTTAATAGCCTTGAAAGGAATCTTATTGGGTTCAAAAATAGGCTCCCCCATATTAACGCGTACTGTCTCATCATCATTTACAGTTAAAATAATATTGCCTTTCATGGTGCTAACTTTTAATACACGTTTTCGAGTTAACCCTTTTAAACGAACAAAACGAGCAAAACAGCGAGCACCATTACCGCATTGCTCAACTTCAGAACCATCAGAATTAAAGATACGATAATGAAAATCGCTATCGGGCACATAAGGTGGCTCAACAATAAGAAGTTGATCAAAGCCAATGCCAGTATATCTATCAGCCATACGCTTAATCATTTCAGTTGACAGATGAACATTTTGCGTCACTGCATCAATAACCATAAAATCATTTCCGAGTCCATGCATTTTTGAAAAGTTCATCGTAAATTTACCTTTTGTTGTCAAACATATTAGTTCTTTATTTTTTTATTTTGGCTGTTAACTCGTATCCACGCAAAGAAGAATATAGTATGGAGATTATTAACCCTTCCACTATTTATAAATGCTATAAAACCACTTCACCTCGCCATAAATCATCCAAAGACTCACGTTGGCGAATTAATTTATGCTGTTGTTCATTAATTAGCATCACTTCAGCAGGTCTTGGGTGGCTATTGTAATTCGATGCCATAGAAAACCCATAAGCACCAGCACTACAAATTACCAACAAATCGTTCTGCTTAACCGAAAGCGCACGCTGATAGGCTAGAACATCACTAGATTCACAAATAGGACCAACAACATTGTATATGAATGGCTCATCGCTAGCTTGCGGTTGTTTTTCAGGTAATACGTTCATCCAAGCTTCATACAGTGCTGGACGAATTAAATCATTCATTCCCGCATCGACAATCGCAAAGTGGTTGCTATCTTGGTGTTTGGTATATTCAACTTTAGTAATTAACAAACCTGAATTAGCAACAATAGATCGCCCAGGTTCAAACAGAATTTCAATATCAGGATAATTAACTAATTTATTCTTTAACTCGGTGACGAGTTGCAATGCTGTCGGAGGTTGCTCGTTGTCATAACAAACGCCTAAACCACCACCAAAATCGATATGTTTAATAAAAATACCATTGGATTGTAATTTATCAACTAAAGCAAGAATGCGATCAGCAGCATCAAGAAATGGTGACAATTGGGTTAATTGCGAACCAATATGGCAATCAATACCTACAATATTAATATGCGCTAATGATCGTGCTTTTTCATAAATATCCAACGCTAACTGATAACTAATACCAAATTTATTCTCGCGCAGGCCTGTTGATATATAAGGATGTGTTTTAGCATCCACATCAGGATTAATCCTCAATGAAATCGGTGCGATTTTACCTAATCTTTTTGCAACTTCATCAATTCGATATAATTCAGGCTCAGACTCAACATTAAAGCATTTAATGTCAACTTCAAGCGCGCGTTCAATTTCAACGATTGATTTAGCCACGCCAGAAAACACGATCTTTTTAGGATCAGCGCCTGCTTTTAATACTCGTTCTAATTCACCTTGTGAAACAATATCAAAGCCCGATCCCAATTTTGCCAATAAACTTAAAACAGCTAAATTGCTATTCGCTTTAACAGCGTAACAAACTAAATGTTTATTAGCAGCCAATTCCTGTTCATAGGCTAAAAACTGTTTGCTTATGTGATCTGCTGAATAAACATACAATGGAGTACCATACTGTTTGGCAAGATCCGCTATAGCTATTTGATTAGCAAATAAGTGACCCTGCTGATAATGCAAAAAATCCATCCCTTTATTCCTTTATATTTTTCTAATCAATGAATCAGATTGAATTGAGGCTGTTGTTGTAGTTTTAAACTGTACTATTGATGCGGTTTCAACTGGACGATAAAGTGGCCCTTTTAATCCACACCCCATTAAAACTAACGTAATCCAAAAGATAGAGAGTAATTTTATAGTTAATTTCATATCGTATTCAAGATTATTTCGATTTTTTATGATGCTATCTATATTACACGATACCCATAGCAGTGCAAAGTGTAATTAATCAAGTCTAGATAAACCGATATATAAAATTAGTAAGTCGATGGCGTATTGCAATAAGTAAAATGCCAAAAAGGTTAATTATGGTCTTGTTGTTGTCATTGATTCATATACCTTAACACACGTTAAACAATTTCATATTAAGCTCTACCGCTGAATTACTTTGGTAGAACTTAATACCGTGTTGTCATAGCACAAAAACTGATTCTAACTGTGGATTGAAAAAAGGTTAGTTTACTTGTCAAAAATAGGAAAATTGGTTCTATCACCTATTAGCTTTAATCTTTTTTGCGCAGTAATAATATTAGTTTCCCAATTATCATCATTCGCCCACATTTCGATAACTAGGGGAGCCACATAATTCATAGCTCTAAGCGTTTTGAATATAGCGGTAAAATCAACCTCACCTTCACCAATAACAAGATCCCTAAACTGACCAAGATAATTCGACCTAACTTTATAGGTATCTTTTAAATGAATCTGCACAATATGATCACGACTTAACATAAGCTCGGTACAAGTATCGTAATTCCATCCGGTAATATTGCCTACATCAGGGTAAGCCATAAAATAAGGCGAGTTGATTTCTTTTTTTAAAATTTCAAACTTGCTTAAACTATTAAGATATTGTGTATCCATAATTTCAACCGCCAACATCACCCCAGCTCGCTCAGCTTGCTTAACGGCCCACTGCATACCTTTAATAAAACGTTGATGCGTTTGCAAGTCAGCGGGTTCATAATAGACATCATAACCCGCTAGCTGGATCACTCTTATCCCTAATTTGTAAGCTAGTGTAATCGCTTTATCCATAATGCTTTTAGCTTCATTGCGGGTATCATGATTAGCTGAACCAAATGGATATTTACGATGCGCACTTAAGCACATGGAATGTAGTGGAATGCCGATTTTTTCACATTGATGCCTAAGTGAATAGATCTCTTCGTCAGACCAATCTAATCGGGCGCGGCGTTCATCTGATTCATCGATCGACATTTCGATAAAATCAAATCCTAAGTTTTTGGCTATTTGTAATTTCTCTTGCCATAATAGTTGATTAGGTAAGGCTTTTTCGTAAATGCCTATTCGAGGCGTGTTTTTGATTTGATACCGTTTTTCTAATATATCGTTACTTTGTGGCATTGTGATAACCCATTTTTTATATGAAAAAATACCATGCAGCTGATTTTTTCAACTGCATGCTGTTGTTACCAATATTTTGCGATCTGCGTTCTTAATGCTTGCGCAGTTTGTTGACCGTTTTCATTAGCAAGCGCACGACCAGCAATAAACGCTTTAGTTTTTATGCCTGCAAATAAGTGAATATCTTCTGGCACAATGCCACCGGTGATTGAAAGTTCAAGTCCTAAATCAGATAATTGACGCATTTTTGTTATATCATCTTCACCCCAACTAATACCAGCAAGTTCAGCATCACGAGAGCGATGGTATATTGCTTGCTTAATGCCAAGATTACGCCAAGCTTTAGCATCTTCTAATGTCCAATGCCCGTATAATTCGATCTGAATTTCGCCTTTAAACTCATCAGCTACTTTTTTACAAGCTTCGACAGTAGCAATATGCGCAGCAGCTGAAACTGTTAACCAGTTTGCACCTGCGGAAAAAGCCATTTTTGCCAATATCGCACCACCATCAGTGGTTTTTAAATCGCATACTAAAATATGATTGGGATAAAGTTCTCTTAACCGTTTTACACTTTGCATACCTGCACCAAAAGCAAGAATGGTTCCCACTTCAATGATATCGACAAAACCCGCTACATTTTTTGCCACGTCTAATGCTGGCGCTAATTCGGTTTGATCTAATGCGATTTGTAATTTAGGTGCTGCCATGTTGTTCTCCTATTTGCTATTTTTGACCATAGTAAGCATTCGCACCGTGTTTGCGAAAATAGTGCTTATCAGATAACGTTTGTTGAATTTTGATTGTTTGATTAAGTTGCCGAGTGGAAAGAGCCATCATAGCTACTTCTTCAAGTACGACCGCATTATGCACTGCATCTAACGCATTTTTACCCCAACAAAATGGAGCATGACCAGAGATAACAGCCCCTGGCATTGCTACGGGATCTAGGCCTCGGCGTTTAAACTCTTCTACAATGACTAATCCAGTATTTTTTTCATAATCGATTGCAATTTCACTATCGGTTAGTGCACGCGTACAAGGCACATCACCATAAAAATAATCGGCATGCGTCGTACCTAGTGCAGGGATGTCTAATTCCGCTTGTGCCCAAATAGTGGCATAACGAGAATGGGTATGCACAATACCACCAATTTGTGGAAATGCTTTATACAATTCAATATGCGTTGCGGTATCGCTTGAAGGATTTAATTTTCCCTCCACAATATCCCCCATTAGCGAAATAACCACAATATCATCCAGTTTCATATTGCTATATTCAACACCAGAAGGCTTGATGGCGATAACGCCTTTTTCACGATCGATTTCAGAGACATTACCCCAAGTAAAAGTCACTAAATGATATTTAGGTAACAATAAATTAGCATTCAACACCCGTTCTTTTAATGCTTGATACATGATTTAACCTCCATTTAAGGCGCGATCAATAACGGCATAAACATCTTCTTTGGTGTTACAACGCCTTAATTTATCTAGATCAACCCCTGTTTCACTGTTTTCATCATCTAAAATTTGAGTGACCTCCATTAATCCTTCCATATGCTGATCCGATGTGCTACCCGCTAATGTCACTAAAACATCGACAGGCTCAGCTTCACCATCAAAATAGACAGGTTTTTTTAAGGTAACTAAAGCAAAAGCTGTACGATTTACTCCATCTTCAGGCCTTGCATGAGGCATGGCAAAGTTTGGTGCAATAATAATATAAGGCCCCATTGTTTTGACACAGCGAACAATAGCATCATAGTACGACGGCTCTATTGCTTTAGAGGCGACTAGCATATCAGTGCCTAGCTTAATGGCATCTTGCCAAGTTGCAGCATTTGCTTTGAGTAAAATAGAGTTATTGTCAATTAGTGATTCTTTTAAAGCCATGGTGCACTCCTTAGTATTTAAAATCATTTAGAAAACACTTGTTCAATCAGCTTTATCAGCTCATCGCCAAAAGTTTGTGGATTTAACATATTTTGTACGCCTAACGCATGTTGACCTTCATTCACCTCAATTTCATGAATAAGATGTTTAGATGCAACAATGATATCGACATTGGGTAAACGTGATTTATAATCAGTCACTGCACAAGAATCCATTTCGTTTGGGATGCCTTTTTTATTTAAATAATTAGCAATCTTCATTTTCATCATCATTGAAGAGCCTTGCCCACTCCCACATACTGCCAAGATACGAATTGGGCGACCTTCACTCAAGGCGACTTCATCCATTTTTTCAAGTACTGATTCATTGACATCTTGATGTTTATCGTTGACTTCAGGCTGATTTGTAGAGTTAGCCTCTTCTTGGCGAAGCTGTCTAGCAGCAAAAAACATATAAATCAGGGCTAGAACAATAAGAACATAGATAAATAAGTGTGAAATAGATAAAGCCTGTAAAATCGGTGGAAATAAAATCGCCCAATCTGCCATCCCCATCCATGAGTCAATCGGCGTACCGTTTTGAGCAAAGATATGAATTACCCAAGCAGAGCCTAATACCTCTATCATTCCCATGGCAAAACAGATCTTCATTACGGCTTTCCAACCACCAAAATGGTTGGCAAATACACCAATGGTTGCATTCGAAAAAAACATTGGTATAAAGCCTGGAATAATCATAATTGGCGATTTAAAGATGAGTAATAATGCAATCGCTAAGAATTGCCCTAAAGCCCCCCAAATAAAACCAAACACCATCGCATTAGGTGAAAAAGCATAAATTGCCGCGCAGTCAATAGCTAATACCGCATTAGGAATTAGCTTTTCTGAAATACCTTTGAAAGCTTCGGACAATTCAGCAACAAACATACGCACCCCACCAACAATAACTTGAATTGCGACGGCAAATTTAAGCCCTGTTTCAAAGATGTAAATGGTCCAATGGGTGGATCCTGCCATTGTTTGTAAATTATCTAACCCAAATGACAGCAAGATAATACCAAAGAAAATTGTCATCACAATTGTAGTTGCGGCAATACTATCATGAAAGATATGCAACCATTTTGGCAATTTTAGATTATCAACTGTATCGTTTTTATCCCCCAATTTTGGCGCTAATTTAACCGCTATCCAAGAACCGAATTGTTGTTGGTGGCCTATTGAAAACCCAGCTCCCCCAGTAACGGCCTCGGTCGGCTTAAACATCATATTCGAAAATATTCCCCAATAAAGCGCAGTGATAATGGCCGAATAGATGATAGTTTCCCACATGCTGTAACCAAAAAGGAAATAAAATAGTGCAATTAAACCAACCTGTTGGAACATAATATGGCCAGTTAACATAATGGTTCGAATTCCGGTTAAACGTCGAAATACCACCAAAATAATATTAATCGCTAATGCAAGCAAAACAGAATAGCCAACCCATGAATAGCATTCGCCCATACCTGTTTCGACGGCGACCATTGATGCATAAGTATCAATGATAGAGCCTTTAATGCCATGGTACTGTGCCAATTTAGCAATAACAGGTTTGAATGTTGATACCAAAACGCCAGATCCAACCTGTAATAACATAAATCCAACAATGGTCTTAATCGTGCCTTTTAACACGGTGGTTATATCTTTACGTAATAGACAATAACCAAGCATTGTCACCAAGCCAAGTAACAAAGGTGCTTTTGTCATCACTTGACTATAAAAAATATAAAATACGTTATAAATTACTTCCATATGTTCCTCTCATCGGTTATTGACATTTTTACTGCTCAAACAACACTCACCTCTGATATTGAGTTTCATTTAATTGCCTTTCATCAAGTTTCTTATAATCCGTAAAGTAAATGAATGGAACCGCTGATTACTTTACTTTATTTATCATCGCTCATTAAAAACACTTGTTATATTCCACAATCAAAATAAATCATTCAATGATTATTTATGATTGTTTTGACAAGGATCACTTTTCTCAACAAACTATAATTTCATATGTGATCAGCATCACAACTTAAATAAAATATAAAGACAAAAAAAATTAAAATTATTATTATCAATTAATTAAAAAATATTAGTATTAATAAATAAAATTATAGCAATTGACAACAATACAAATAAAAATTACGATAAAATAATCATATTTAATCACAATGAAACGTAAGAAAAAATGAACGAAATTGCACGACATAATGAAATAGTAGCGTTAGTAAACGAAAAAGGTATGGTTAGAGTGTCCGAATTAATCGCAAAATTTGCTATATCACCAGCAACAGCAAGGCGCGATATTACTAAGTTAGATCAGGAAGGGCGCGTTAAAAAAGTCCGCAATGGTATTATGCGATTAGAAGAAATAAAACCAATTTGGGCACCGATTGACAGTAATAATACCGATCATTATCACGAAAAAGCCCGTATTGCAATTCGAGCTGCACAATTATGCAACAGTGACGAAAATATTGTTATAAATTGCGGTTCTACGGCTTTTTTACTTGGACGTGAATTGTGTGGTAAAAATGTTTCAATTATTACTAATTATTTTCCATTAGCTTGTTACTTAATTGAGCATGATCATGAAAATGTCATCATTATGGGAGGATTATATAACAAAACACAAAATATTATTCTTAATCCTATTGCTAACATAACCGATTCTTATGCTGGCAAGTGGATGTTTACCAGTGGTAAAACATTAACACCAACAGGTCTTTATAAAAATGAAATATTAGGTGCTGTAGCTGAACAACAAATATTGGAAAAAACCGAGAAATTAGTTGTTGTAGTTGATAGCTCCAAAATTGATACCAAAGCCAATTCAGGCATGCTTTTTTGCCCTGTTAATAAAATAGATATTTTAATCACAGGAAAACAAGCTAATAAGGACGTAATTGAATGCATTAAGGAGCAAGGCGTTGAGGTTATTTTAGTTTAACAATAAAATTGTAGAAGGAACAGAGTATGAGTAAAGTAAATGAAATTAGCCGTGAATCGTGGATATTAAATACATTTCCTGAATGGGGAACGTGGCTTAATGAGGAGATCGAAACAACCGAGGTCAAACCCAATACATTTACTATGTGGTGGCTTGCTTGTACGGGGATTTGGCTAAAATCAGCGGGTAATACCAATATTTCTGTTGATTTTTGGTGTGGTACAGGTAAAAAAACTCACGCAAATCCATTAATGAACAAACAGCATCAAATGATGCGAATGGGCGGAGTTCGTGAATTGCAACCAAACTTAAGAACTAGCCCATTTGTTCTTGATCCTTTTGCAATTAAAGAAATCGATGCAGTGATGGCAACTCATGATCATGCCGATCATATTGATGTCAATGTTGCTGCAGCAGTTATTCAAAACTGTTCACCAAAAGTAAAATTTATTGGCCCGAAAGCTTGTGTAGAATTGTGGAAAAGCTGGGGCGTGCCAGATGATCGTTGTATTGTTGCCAAAGTGGGGGAAACGATTGAGGTTGGTGATATTACAATTCGCGTATTAGACTCTTTTGATAGAACATCGTTAGTTACTTTGCCAAAAGGCGTTTCATCTACCGACAAATCTATTTTAGATGGCATGAATGATAGAGCAGTTAATTATCTATTTGAGACATCAGGAGGTTCGTTGTACCACTCGGGCGATTCCCACTACTCTAACTATTATGCCAAACATGGCAATGACTACAAAATTGACGTGGCATTACTATCTTATGGTGAAAACCCGCGAGGAGTGACGGATAAAATGACATCAGCCGATATTTTACGTGCTGCTGAATCGCTTAATACTCAAGTTGTGATCCCTTTCCATCACGATATTTGGGCAAACTTTCAAAGTGACCCACGCGAAATTGAAGTATTATGGCAAATGAAGAAAGATCGTCTTGATTATCGATTTACGCCTTTCTTCTGGCAAGTTGGTGGTAGATACACTTATCCAACCGATAAACATAAAATGCATTATCAGCATTACCGTGGCTTTAGAGATATTTTTACCGATGAACCAGAATTGCCGTATCGATCATTCTTATAATTGGCTAATATAATTATTAGGCTTCAATGTGTGGACTGATTCAAACAATGCTTTTTACCGTCCACACATCAATCTCTTTACTCTAATTAATTAAACATTAATGTATCTTTCACGATCTGGCAACCAGCAATCAATTAGTTGAGTAGCACTTTGCGGGTAGTGTTTTTGAATGTCATAAGAGGCTTGTTGCACTTGGCTAATCAAATGTTGATCACGAACCAAATCAACAACCTTAAAATTAGCGATACCCATTTGCCGGGTACCTAAGATTTCGCCACTACCACGAAGTTCAAGATCTTTTTGTGCAATAACAAAACCATCATTACTTTCACGCATCACCTTCATGCGTGCTTGAGCAACTTTACTTAGGGGGGCTTGATACATCAATACACAATGCGATACGGCTGATCCTCGCCCAACTCGTCCACGTAATTGATGCAATTGAGCTAAACCCAATCGCTCAGCATTTTCAATGATCATTAAGCTCGCATTAGGCACATCAACACCAACCTCAATAACTGTTGTTGCAACAAGTAATTGGATGTTCCCAGCTTTAAAAGCTTGCATGACGGATTGTTTTAAATCCGATTTCATTTTGCCATGTACTAACGCAATACTTAAATGGGGTAAACGGGCTTGTAATTCGGTAACCAGCATTTCGGCCGCTTGCGCATCAAGTGTTTCGGACTCTTCGACTAAAGTACACACCCAATAAACTTGACGATTTGCTAAACAAGCTTGGTTTACCCGTTCAATAATTTCATCTCGACGAGTATTTGGTATTACTACCGTAGTAATTGGTGTTCGCCCTGGTGGTAATTCATCAATAACTGAAACATCTAAATCAGCATAGACGGTCATTGCTAGTGTTCGAGGAATAGGTGTTGCGGTCATAATTAATTGATGTGGAAAGAAATTATCTTTAATACCTTTTTCCCACAGGCTTAGACGCTGGTTTACACCAAAGCGATGCTGTTCATCAATAATGACTAATCCTAACGAGTTAAACTCCACTTTATCAACAAACACCGCATGAGTACCAATTAATAACGTGCTGTCACCATTTCGAATACGCTCATAACACTGTCGTTTATTTTTAGCCGTTAATCTCCCCGACAACAGATCAACATTAATCCCCAACGGTGCAAACCAAGTACTAAAATTGTTATAATGTTGCTCTGCTAATATTTCTGTCGGCGCCATTAATACTACCTGACAACCATTTTCAATGGCATTTAATGCAGCTAATGCAGCAACTAATGTTTTGCCTGAACCAACATCCCCCTGAATTAATCGCATCATAGGTACCGGTTTTGTCATATCTTGATAAATCTCTTGCACAACACGTTGCTGAGCACAAGTTGGTTTAAAAGGCAATGATGATAAAAATGGTTTAATCAAGCATTGATTTGGAGAAAACAAATGCGCTTGCTGTTTTTGATTATGCTTTTTTAGCATCAACATACTTAAATGATAAGCAATTAATTCTTCAAAAATAAATCGTTTAATGGCTGAGTGCTCACCCAACATTAATTGTTCAATTTGAGTATCAATAGGCGGATTATGTACAATATTTAAAGAATCCAATACTGGTAAAAAGAGGCATGCTAGCTCTGGTGGTAAAATTTCATTAGGTGGATTATTTTTTAACAACAAAAGCGCAGCCATAATTGACCGTCGAATCAATGCTTGAGATAGTCCATAGGTCGTTGAATAAATGGGTGTATATTTTTCTTGAGCATCATCTAACGTGACTGATGACTCGTTTCCATTGGCTTTAAATTTAAATTGTGGGTGGATAATTTCAATATGATTTTTGCCACGTTTTATCTCGCCATACGCACTCACCCATTTTCCTTTAATCAAAGAAGCTTTCATGCTGGGTGTAAAATGCATAAATCGTAATACGGCAACGCCCGAATCATCTTGAATATAGCAAATTAACATTTGTCGACGCTTAAAGGCAACTTCACTTTTGATTATAGAGCCTTCTATTGTAGTGAACTCACCAATAACCGCATCGCCAATGGAACAAGACGACGTACGATCTTCGTAACGTAAAGGGAAATGCAATAACAGATCTTTGACGGTATAAATACCTAATGTATTAAATTTTTTTTCTAAACTTGCACCAATCCCCGTTAATTTTATCAACGGCAAATGATCAAAAAATCGATTTATCATAATGACTAATTTATATTTCTTGTCACGCTCACTACATCGGACTGTAGCGATATTTTCCGCATTAATTCACTAAGTTGCTGAGTGTTTTTTACTTCTATTTGCAAAATGATGGTATAAATTTGTCTGTCTTTTTCTTCGGTATTTAACCACTGCAAGTGGGTATTTTCATCATTAATAATTGAAAGGAGATTCGCTAAAGCGCCTTGAACATTTAAAATATCAACCCAAATTTCAACAACAAAGCGTTGAAAAATATCTGGCGCCCATTTAAGTGGAATATATTTTCCTGGATTATTTTGATAGTCTGAAATATTTCGACAAGATTCGTGATGCACTATCAGTCCCTTTTCTGGGCTGACATGTCCCACGATAGGGTCGTTTGGAATAGGATGACAACATTTAGAAAACGTAACCAAAACGCCTTCACTACCCGTGATAACTAGTGTTTTATTGGGTTCTGTTTTATTTTGTAATAGCGATTTATGTTCTAATCCTTTAGCTATAAAATGGCTCATAATATTGCCTAGCCCAATTTCGGACAAAACATCATCAAAAGTTGGCAATTTAGCTAACTCAGCTGCACGAGCTTTTTGATTTGATGATAACTCACTAATACCGCCAGATTTAACTAACGAAAGATCGAGTAAACGTCGTCCCAATTTAATTGCATCTTCACGTTTAAGTGTCCTAAGCGCATGACGAATTCGAGATTTTGCTTTAGCACTAACTACAAAACTTAACCAATTAGCATTAGGTCGCCCTTCCGATGAAGTAATAATTTCAACAGTTTGACCACTACTTAATGGTTGCGATAGAGGATAAGGTTTACGATCAACAATTGCACCAATGCACTGATAACCAATATCAGAATGGACTGCATAGGCAAGATCAACTGCTGTTGCGCCTTCAGGTAGCTGAACAATACGCCCTTTAGGGGTAAAAACGTAAATTTCTTTAGGAAACAAATCAGACTTTACATTTTCGATAAATTCGAAAGAGTTACCCACACTTTGTTGTAATTCTAATAAACTTTGCATCCAGCGCTGAGCTTTAATTTGCGTGGTAGTATTGTTCATTTCATCGGTTTCGTTATATGCCCAATGAGCAGCAACACCCATTTCAGCCATTTGATCCATATCTTCAGTGCGGATTTGTACTTCAACAGGTGTTCCATGAGGTCCAATTAACGATGAATGTAATGACTGATAACCATTCGCTTTGGGGATCGCTATATAGTCTTTAAAACGATTAAGCCGTGGCTTATAAAGATTATGCACTAACCCAAGAGCGCGATAACAAGCATCAACGTCCTTTACTACAATTCTAAACGTATAAATATCCATAATGGAATGAAACTGCTGCTCACGCAATTTCATCTTTTGATAAATCGCATAAATGTTTTTTTCGATACCAGTAACTTCGGCGTCAATATGAGCATCTAATAATCGATTACGTATTTCAGACAAAATTTGTTGGATAAGCTCTTTTCGTGTATTTCGCGCGGTTTTAATTACTTTTTCAATCACTTTGGCACGATTTGGATGCATTGCGGTAAAGCCCAAAATCTCAAGCTCTGTTTTAATATGATTAATGCCCAAACGATGAGCTAAAGGGGCATAAATTTCGAGAGTTTCTTTGGCAATGCGACGGCGCTTGTCAGATCTTAAGGCACAGAGTGTGCGCATGTTATGGGTACGGTCAGCTAGTTTAATTAAAATAACACGCACATCTTCGGTCATGGCAAGCACCATTTTCCGAAAATTTTCAGCTTGTGCCTCTTGTCTATTACGGAATTTTAATTTATCAAGTTTAGAAACACCTTCAACTAAAATAGCAACATGTTTACCAAATTTATTCGTAATATCTTGAAAGGTAACCGGAGTATCTTCGATAGTGTCGTGTAAAAGTGCGGCAATAATTGTTTCATAATCAAGCCGCATCTCAGCTAAATTTGTTGCAACTGCAACAGGGTGGGTGATGTAAGGCTCACCACTACATCGGAATTGCCCTTCATGTGCATTTTTAGCAAAAAGATAAGCATCTTGTATCAATTCCACTTTTTTAGCAGGAAGATAAGATGCTACAACCTCTTTTAAGCTATCAAAATATTGCATAAGCAATTCCTGTAAAGCTTATTCGTATGATGGTGTGTTTTCGAGAAGAATCGACTCATGAAGTGTTGCACGTGCTTCTGCTTCTTCATCTTGACGCGCTTGGAAATCAGCAATATCGAGAATTTGTTTATTAACAAGGCCTTCTTCAATTTCGCGTAAAGCAACAACCGTTTCTTTGTCGTTTTCTTCCAGAACCAGTGGAGATTTATTTTCAACTTGTAATTGACGAGCGCGTCTTGCTGCTACAATAACGAGATCAAAGCGATTACCAATTTTTTCTACTGCATCTTGAACAGTTACACGTGCCATTTTCACCTCTAAATTGTTTACTAAAATGCTTTATTTGAAAGATCTGATATTCTACTTAAATTTGTAGTGATTTGTCTATATTAATATTGTTTTATACATTGAAATAAAGGGATCTTAGATAATAAAAAATTGCTAGGTTCTTATCATTGATTACGATAACTTTTCATATTCATCATCAATTTTATTATCCATATGCTTTTTACTTTGCACTAATCTCACAGCAAAATAAAGATCATAAGCAAAATCAATATGATCGTTATCAAGCTTAATGTTCATTTGTTTAAACCAATTTTTGAGTGTTTTACGCCGACCTGATAAGATTAACATGGTGTTTCTTACTTTTAAGGATCTTACTAATTCATCGATTCCTGACAACACACTCACGTCTTTATAAGTAAAACAAGGAATTGCATCAACAATCACATAGTTTATTGGCTCTTTTGCCTCATCAATATAACTAATAATTCTCCGTTTAAAATAGGCAATATTAAAATAAGTTAGTGGAGAGTTAAATCGATAAATCAGAGTATTATTGATTGATTTAACACCTTGGTTTATTGAATGAATTCGACCACTTGCATCAACACCTAATAATTGATCTTTCGGCCTAAATACACGGCGCAAAAATAAAAATATCCCAAGTAACACCGACAGTGCCATACCGGGAATAATACCTATCACAAGAACTGAAATCAGTGTTGTTAAACTTAAATAAAACGCATCTCGATCAAATTTAAAAAAGCGGAGGATTGTGTGAAAATTAATTAATGAAATGGATGAATAAATCAAAATTATGCCTAATACACAAGTGGGAATATATTGTAAAGGCGAAAGAAAAAACAACACGACAATACCAATTAATATTGCAGCAATAATTGAAACTAGCTGAGTTTTACCACCATTGGCATCATTAACAGCTGTTCTTGATGAGGTACCACTAACAACAAAACCTTGTGATAACCCCGCTACAATATTAGCCACACCTAGCGCTTTAAATTCGATATCGGCGTTGGTTTCATAGTTATTTTTGGATGCGAAACTGCGCACGGTTATCATCATACTAACAAAACAAATGATAGCAATATTCAGTGAGGGAACAACTAAATCACGCATCAACCCTTTATCAAAATCAAGCCATGATTTGGCAGGAATAAAATCTCCACTAACATTACCAATAATACGAATATTAAAATACTCAAAATTAAATAACCATGAAAAAAATGTCATCACAATGACGGCTAATAGTGGCGCTGGGTATAACGGTTTTAATCGCTTTAAAGCAATTAAAATAAACAAAGTAAAAAATGAAACTAGTGCAGTGGCTATATGGATTTGCGATATTTTAAAAGGTAAATAAACGATTCGCTCAATCAGATAAGAATAATCATAACTAAAACCAAGTGTTTTTGCTAACTGATCAACCATAATGGTGATTGAAATACCATTAAGCAAACCAATTAAAATAGGCTGGCTAAGCAAGTCAGCCAAAGCGCCAAGATGTAGCTTTCCTGCGATAATACACCAAATACCAATCATTATTGTTAATATAATGACTAATTGCCAACGTAATATGGGATCATTAGCTGCTAACGGCAACACAACAGCCGCAACGACAGCACATGTTGCCGTATCAGGTCCGACAATCAGTTGTTTCGAAGATCCAAAAAGTGCATAGACAATTAAAGGCAAAATGGTCGAATATAGTCCTGCTATAGCACCAACACCTGTCAATTCAGCATAAGCAATTGACACTGGTAACGAAACTGCCGCGACCGATAAACCCGCCTTAATGTCAAAATTAAGATATTCTCGCTTATACTGTAATAGGCTACTTAACCCTGGCATCCACAAAGCTAATTTTTGAAAAAAAGCATTGTTAAAAAAACGACCCATACTAATCCTTATTTTCCAGCTATGCTCATATTATCAATCAAAATCGAACCACATTGAATATTAGTTCTCGTTTCGACATCATTACCTATTGCCACAATGTTTTTATACATATCTTTAAGATTGCCGGCAATAGTAATTTCGCTAACAGGATATTGGATTTGCCCATTTTCAACCCAAAATCCAGTGGCTCCGCGTGAATAATCGCCAGTTACACTATTAACACCTTGTCCCATTAACGAAGTAACGACAACGCCTTTATCCAGTTTTTTAAGCATATCATCAAAGCTAGCATGAGTTTGGCTAGGCGAGATAAGCCAATTATGAATCCCACCTGCATGACCTGTTGATGTTAAACCCAATTTACGCGCTGAATAATTACTTAATAAATAAGTTTGCAACACTCCTTGCTCAACAATATTACGCTTAACTGTTTTTGTGCCCTCACTATCAAAAGGCGAAGAGCCAATACCTTTTAAAATATAAGGATCTTCATAAATAGTCAGCCATTCAGGAAAAATAGCCTGCCCAACACAGTCTAATAAAAATGAGGATTTACGATAGATTGCGCCACCACTGATGGCATTGACTAAATGCCTAATAAGCCCAACAGCAACTTCAGCACTAAACAGTACTGGGGCTTGCATGGTTGCGATTTGCTTAGCACCTAAATGCGATATTGCTCTGTCAGCTGCTTGCGTACCCACCCAATTTGCTGATTTTAATTCACTAAAATCACGTGACGAGGTATAAGCATAATTGCTTTCCATTTGCCCTGCTTGTTCGGCAATAACTGAACATGAAAGCGAATGTGAACTTGCACAATAACCTTGTAGCATTCCTAAACTATTACCATAAACATAAATACCATAACGGCTACTAAAATAACCGCCATCAGTGTTAATTAGTTTTGAATGATTGAGCGCTGTTAATTCAGCTTGCTTTGCCTGTTCAATGGCATTATCGACATTTAAATCACTTGGATAAAATAAATCCAAATCAGGAGGATTAAATGCCATTTGGCTCACATCGCCCAAACCAGAACAAGAATCGGGCGATGTATATTGCATAATATTAATCGCCATATCCACCGTTTGTAAAATCGCCGAAGGGGATAAATCATTGGTTGATGCACTGCCTTTACGTTGGTTTTGATAAACAGTAATGGATAAAGCCCCATCACTATTAAATTCAACATTTTCGGTATCCCCCATTCGGGTGCTAACACTAATACCCGTTGATTGATTAATCGATACTTCAACGGCATCCACTCGTGACTTTGCTTGCTTAATAGCATTAGCGACAATAGCTGATAAATTTTCTTTTTGGTTTATCGCTTCTTTTTTAATTTGTTCAATACTCATTTTATTATTTTCTACAATTCTGCTAGTGATACGTTATAATAAGCTAGAATTGAATATTAGTTAACAAAAGAAATAACATGAATCATAATCAAGAGACAAATTTAGAACCCAACTTTGCTATTGACAGCCAAGACGATGAAATCATTTACGTTAGTAAAAGCGAAATCAAACGTGATGCGGAAGCGCTAAAAAAATTAGGTGTTGAGCTTGTTAATTTAAGCAAAAACGAACTGGAAAAAATTCCTCTCGATGAAGATCTTATTTATGCTATTGAGCTTGCTCAAAAAATAAAAAAAGAAGGGTATCGCAGACAAATCCAATACATTGGCAAGCTACTACGTAGCCGAGATATCGATCCCATTAGCCAAGCCCTTGATAAGCTCAAAAATCGTCACAATCAACAAATTTCTTTATTTCATAAACTCGAAAAACTACGAGATGACCTGATTGCGACAGGCGATGCGGAAACTATCATGAGCATATATCCAACAGCCAATCGCCAGCAACTACGCACCTTAGCGCGTTTAGCCAAAAAAGAGCAAGAAGCCAATAAACCTACCAAAACGGCAAGGCAAATTTTTAAATATTTAAAAGAATTGAGCGATACAGAATAATCTTTATAATGTGCGCTTACTGTTATTAACAAACACTATACTAACTTAGATAGAGGATACAAAAATGGGACTTTTAAATGTACCTGCTGGTAAAGAATTACCTGATGATATTTACGTTGTGATTGAAATTCCGGCTAATGCTGATCCAATAAAATATGAAGTCGATAAAGATACTGGTGCTGTATTTGTTGACCGTTTTATGGCAACAGCAATGTTTTACCCATGCAACTATGGTTATATCAATAATACATTATCATTAGATGGTGATCCTGTTGATGTCTTAGTCCCAACGCCATATCCATTACAACCAGGCTCAGTGATTCGTTGTCGCCCTGTTGGTGTATTAAAAATGACAGACGAAGCAGGCCAAGATGCAAAACTTGTTGCTGTACCTCATACTAAACTGTCAAAAGAATATGATCACATTAAAGATGTTGATGATTTACCTGAACTACTTAAATCACAAATTAAACACTTTTTTGAGCAATACAAAGCGTTAGAAAAAGGTAAATGGGTAAAAGTTGACGGTTGGGACAATGCCGATGCCGCTCGTAAAGAAATACTTGAGTCATTTGAACGAGCAAAAAACAAATAAAATTGAATAACAAAAAAGTCACTGTTAATCCAAAGCCATAAAATAATATTTTATGGCTTTTTATTTTATAATACGCCAACTTTTGAAGTAATTTCAGCGCTTGAATCATGCAATAATTTGTCTTTTATCAATTTCTAAGTAATTATCTAAAAATTTAAGAAAAAACCATGTTCTAAGAAAAAAAATTATTATTAACATCTTGCTTTTGATTATAATTTATGCGGTAATAGCACTGGGTAAACAACAACGTTGAAATTATGAAATCAATTAACTTTAATAATGTAATTTTGATAGCTTTATCATGGTTTTGAGTTACATAATTAATACAGAGTTAAAGCCCATACGAGCCTAAAAGGCTAATTATTAATTATTGTTAGGATGTCTAGTAAATGAATAAAAAAACAGGCCAAGTAAAATGGTTTAACGAAAGTAAGGGTTTTGGTTTTATAACTCCTGCGGATGGAAGCAAAGATGTATTCGTTCATTTTTCTGCTATTTCAGGTGATGGCTTTAAAACCTTAGCTGAAGGGCAACAAGTTGAATGTGCGATCCAAGATAGCCCTCGTGGACCAGCAGCAGCTGAAGTTGTTGTTATTTAGTTTATCTAACTAATTTATTTCCATACTAGCAAAACGCTCACCTTAAAAGGTGGGCGTTTTTTATGCCAAATAAACCTAAAATTACTCAAAATTTAGCATAAAAAAAGCGACCCAAAAGTCGCTTTTTAACCAAGTTAAATGCTAATTATTTGGAAACAACAGCAATTAAATCTAATACTTTGTTTGAATAACCAACTTCATTATCATACCAAGATACTAATTTAACGAAGTTATCGCTTAATTGGATACCTGCTTTAGCATCAAATACAGATGTACAAACTTCACCTAAGAAATCGGTAGACACAACGTCATCTTCAGTATAGCCAAGCACGCCTTTCATTGGGCCTTCAGCAGCCGCTTTGATTGCTTTACAGATATCTTCGTATTTAGCTGGTTTTTCTAAACGAGCAGTTAAGTCAACAACAGAAACGTCTGGTGTTGGAACGCGGAAAGCCATACCTGTTAATTTACCGTTTAACTCAGGAATAACTTTACCTACCGCTTTAGCCGCACCAGTTGATGAAGGGATGATGTTTTGAGCCGCACCACGACCACCACGCCAATCTTTATGAGATGGACCATCAACTGTTTTTTGAGTTGCAGTTGTTGCATGAACGGTTGTCATTAATGCTTCAACAATACCAAAGTTATCATTAATAACTTTAGCTAAAGGCGCTAAACAGTTAGTCGTACATGACGCATTAGAAACGATATCTTGACCAGCATATTCTTTATCATTAACACCAATAACGAACATTGGCGTGTTGTCTTTTGAAGGACCAGTTAAAACAACTTTCTTGGCACCAGCTTGGATATGTTTGCGAGCAGTTTCGTCAGTTAAGAATAAACCAGTTGCTTCAGCAACAACATCAACACCCACTTCGTCCCATTTTAAGTTTGCAGGATCACGTTCTGCAGTAACACGGATTGTTTTACCGTTAACCACTAATTTACCGTCTTTAACTTCAACAGTACCATCAAAACGACCATGAGTTGAATCATATTTAAGCATGTAAGCCATATATTCAACATCTAATAAGTCATTGATAGCAACGATTTCGATGTCTGAACGTTTTTGAGCAGCGCGGAAAACAATACGACCGATACGGCCGAAACCATTAATACCTACTTTAATAGTCATAACAATTACCTTCTTTTTAGTGTTTTTAATGTTAAAAATCTTTCCTGTAAACTATCAAATTTTAAAGACTTATTCAAGAAGATTCCTAATAATTAAACACGATTTGATTAAATAGATTAAAGCACACGCAAACTTTATTGAATTAATACAAATAAAATCATTATGTTATTAAATAATTTTGAATAAAATTATAAACACGAAAGAGCGTGAAAAATGGGGCATTTTTGCACTTAAAAACAAGTCAGAAAAGCCATTGATTTTATTGAAGTTTTTATTTTTTGTTTTTTATAAAAATCACCGATTTTTACCCAACAAACCTAACGCCATACTTACTCAGCCCCAGAATATGCCACCAACAGGTAAGGTGCTATTTGCCGTAATTCAACCTTTTTCGGCCTTTTATCCATTTAAGATCTCTGCATAAAAAGAGGTGTCTTCATAAGAAAAAATGATTTTATTTTTATTGTTATTAAAAGAATGCTTGTTTCATCACTAGGGTAGAAAAAGTCTTTCTAGAATCTTATAAAAATATTCGCTGGAACAATGGCGCTTGCTTGTTTGCCGAAAAAATTAATGTGGTATCGGTGAATTTGTTGTTAAAAAATAACGAGTTTTTTGGGGCATTAAAGTCTAAATTCGTTTTTTCTATAACAGAACAAAAGGATGGGGCATTGGGGTTAAGTGGTTAAATGGAAATGTTACGTCCCAAAAGTGATTGAATTCTTCTAAGCTGATTCTCCTAAATGAAGGTAAGTAATTTTTCTCTTTTCATCAAGCGATAGCAAGCAATCTTTAGCGTTAAATCGCCATGCAATTGGGTATTTTTGTTCATCAATAATTAATTGTTTCTTGCCCATAAAAATATGCCTATTATCGTTTTGTTTTTGTTTTTGTTTGTTTTGTTACGCGTTGGGCTATTTATACTGGAAATTCTTTGTTTTTATAAGCCGACCATAAGTGCGTAATTGCCCAGTTATTATATTCTTGAGCAAGAAAACTTTTCGCTATTAGTTCTATATCGTCAGATATTTGAGACGCAATTTCAAAATGATTAATTAGTTGAAAAGACAGTTTGAATGCTTTTTCTCTTAATATATTAATAAGTTCGATTTCGTCCTTTTTAAAACTTTTTTTGTTTAAGGTATTAAAGCTATTCATCCATTGATTATCAAACTCAGGTTCATCTCTTAGATCTAATGCTTGGTCTGCATTTAATGCTTTTAAAAAATCAAAGTTGATTGGATCCGATAAATAATGGTTAATTTCATTAAGTTTGTTATTATTCATTTGGG
The DNA here is from genome assembly GCF_001690605.1 of Gilliamella sp. Nev6-6. Classification (NCBI taxonomy): domain Bacteria; kingdom Pseudomonadati; phylum Pseudomonadota; class Gammaproteobacteria; order Orbales; family Orbaceae; genus Gilliamella; species Gilliamella sp. Nev6-6. Next base: position 58,349 of record NZ_LZHP01000079.1, read on the forward strand.
AAAATTCCTTAAAAAATCTGGCACTATAATGTGTTCTAAAAGTACAGTAAAAAATAGAATGTTTTGTTTAATTTACTGTTTTAATTTAGCTAAATTCAGAA
>NZ_LZHP01000080.1:0-5953 GCF_001690605.1 Gilliamella sp. Nev6-6
GGTACAGACAGTGATATGAAATTATTTTTTGATTGTATTTCATATTATCTGCTGCCGAAATATCCTAAAGAAGATTGGTCTATTTTAACAGACCGTTTATATCGTCGATATTTAAAATTAGAAGAGCTAGATACGGCTGAATCTTTAATGAAATTGGTCGAGGAAGAGTTTAAACAGTTAGATAGAGATGCCATTGATTGGGGGCCTATTTTATCAGGTAAAGCCAAAAGTGATTTAGACAGAACAAAATCAACTTTATATGATATTTTTGATGATTACTTTTATGCATTTCATCAGTGTGTTGAATCCGCCAAGATGAATCATGAATGGTTTAAATCAGAACCCGATTATAAGTATCGACCAGTAATGGTATGCATGGCTCAAGTGCCTTATGTTGTTGATTATAGACATATATCTTTATCTGTTTTTGATAACTTAGGCGCGGATGAAAAGCCGATTTGGTGGACAGGAAAAATTCCTAAATAGCGAATATTTTTTTGATTTATTGGTTTTCAGCTTTGGCAAGATATCGCTTAGCTGAAACCAACATCTCATAAAAAGGCAAGAAACAATCTAAAACAAGCTCAACAATAACCCAAAACCAAATCCAACCAAACAAAAAAACAAAACAAAACAAAACAAAACGGTATAGACTCCTGAATTATTTTTACAAAATTAGTTGTAATTATCTTTTAACTTACGCTTTAAAGGCAATGTCATCACCAATCAAATACATTCTCAAGATTCCCAAAAAAGTGAGGAACGGTGTTTTTGAAAGCTTAAAATCATAAAAAATAACAGTCTCACCGAAGCAGAAAAACAAAACATCAGCGCATTATCGCAACTGGCAGCAGGCCTTGCTGCTGCTAGTATGGGGGGGATGTGGGTGATATAGGCACTTCAATTGCTGCTGGCAAAAATGTGGTTGCGAATAATTTATTAAGTAATAAACGTGGCGTTTAAAGATTGATAAGGAGAGTGAAAAAATCAAAGATATTGTTGATTATGATGAATTAGGTAAGTTGCAGCAATATAACGATTGTAAAACAACACACCTAAAACCAGTTCAATTAAGAAACAGTAAAAATTTTATTTTTATATTGCAACGTGAGTTTACCTATAAGTTTTGCGATTAAAGCAAAATATTATCATTTATTGTTTCGATATTTTTTAATAACTTAATGCTAAACATCTATTGCTAATTTATATATAATGCTTTAACAATTTAAATTTTAGATATCAATTTCGGAGCCTCTTATGCAGCAGTTTCGTCCTATCCGCCGTGCTTTACTTAGTGTGTCCGACAAAACGGGTATTTTAGCGTTTGCTAAAGCTTTATCAGAACGAAATGTGGAACTGCTTTCAACTGGGGGAACAGCAAAATTATTAATCAAAAACCAAATACCAGTAACCGAAGTTTCTGACTATACAAAATTTCCAGAAATGATGGATGGACGAGTTAAAACGCTACATCCCAAAATACATGGAGCAATTTTAGGACGTAGAGGTATTGATGATAAAGTTATGCAGCAACACCAGATCGAACCTATCGATATGGTGGTTGTTAATCTTTACCCATTTGCACAAACTGTTGCTAATCCACATTGCACATTGGATGATGCTGTTGAAAATATTGATATTGGTGGACCGACAATGGTTCGATCTGCCGCAAAAAATCATAAAGATGTCGCCATTGTAGTTGATAGTTGCGATTATACCAATATTATCAATATGATGGATGAGAATCACAATTCCCTTTCTTTTGAATATCGTTTTAATCTTGCTATTAAAGCTTTTGAGCATACAGCAAAATATGATGGTATGATTGCCAACTATTTTGGGAAATTAGTGCCGCCTTATATGGGGCAGACAAATGAGCCAGCGGGCGAGTTTCCTAGAACGTTAAATTTGCAATTCATTAAAAAACAAAATATGCGGTACGGCGAAAACGCCCACCAGCAAGCGGCTTTTTATGTTGAAGAAAATGTTAAAGAAGCATCAATTGCAACTGCAAAACAACTGCAAGGTAAAGCACTTTCTTATAATAATATTGCGGATACCGATGCTGCGCTTGAATGTGTGAAATCGTTTGATGAGCCTGCTTGTGTGATTGTAAAACATGCCAATCCTTGTGGTGTAGCAGTCAGTGATAATATTTTGCACGCTTATGAAAACGCTTTTAAAACCGATCCAACATCGGCTTTTGGTGGCATTATTGCTTTTAATCGTCAACTTGATGCTAAAACTGCAAAAGCCATTGCCGATAAACAATTTGTAGAAGTCATTATTGCACCATCCGTTACTCAAGAAGCACTTGCAATTATCCAAGCTAAAAAAAATGTACGCGTACTTGAATGTGGTGAGTGGACAACATCATCGCCTGCTAGTTTAGATTTTAAACGTGTTAATGGTGGGCTTTTAGTTCAAGAACGTGATTTAGGCACAATAGACGAACATCAATTAACGGTTGTCACTAAGCGTAAACCAACAAAAAAAGAGCTTTCAGATGCACTATTTTGCTGGAAAGTGGCTAAATTTGTTAAATCCAATGCCATTGTTTATGCAAAAGATAAAATGACAATAGGTATTGGCGCAGGTCAAATGAGCCGCGTTTATTCAGCCAAAATTGCTGGAATTAAAGCGCAAGATGAGAATCTAAATGTTGCTGGTTGTGTTGTGGCTTCCGATGCCTTTTTCCCATTCAGGGATGGAGTCGACGCTGCGGCTGCCGCAGGTGTAACTTGCGTAATTCAACCAGGCGGCTCTATTCGTGATGACGAAGTCATACAAGCGGCAGATGAACACAATATTGCGATGATGTTTACTCATATGCGCCATTTTAGACATTAATTGTTAGTAAAATGAGTGGGTATTAACTCACTCAAAATAAATTACTACACTGGGTTTTGTAAAACATAAAAATTTACAATCCTTTTTTCAGATTTTAGTATTCAAAGGATCTTTTATGAAAGTTTTAGTCATAGGTAATGGTGGGCGTGAACACGCACTTGCTTGGAAAGTCGCACAATCACCATTAGTATCAAAAGTCTTTGTCGCTCCTGGCAATGCAGGTACTGCACTTGAACCTAGTTTAGAAAATATTAATATTAAAGCAACTGATGTTGGCGGTTTGCTCAATTTTGCGCAACAAGAACAAATTGATTTAACAATTGTTGGTCCTGAAGCGCCACTCGTTATTGGTGTTGTTGATAGTTTTCAAAAAGCAGGATTAAAAATATTTGGTCCATCAAAGTCTGCTGCGCAATTAGAAGGATCTAAAGCATTCACCAAAGATTTTTTAGCTCGACATAATATTCCAACAGCCGAATATCAAAACTTTACAGAAGTTGACCCCGCTATTGCTTATATACGTCAGAAAGGCGCTCCAATTGTGATTAAAGCCGATGGGCTTGCTGCGGGTAAAGGTGTTATTGTAGCAATGACACTCAAAGAGGCCGAAGATGCCGTGTGCGATATGTTAGCGGGTAATGCTTTTGGGGATGCTGGCCATCGAGTGGTTATTGAAGAGTTTCTAGAGGGCGAAGAGGCGAGCTTTATTGTCATGGTCGATGGCAAAAATGTTGAGCCAATGGCAACAAGCCAAGATCATAAACGTGTTGGCGATGGCGATACGGGCTTAAATACTGGTGGTATGGGCGCTTATTCCCCAGCGCCAGTGGTTACTGATGCCGTTTTTCAACGAATTATGGATGAAATTATTTACCCAACCGTTAATGGCATGGCACAAGAAGGGAATGTCTATGTTGGCTTTTTATATGCTGGTTTAATGATTGATAAAGAAGGCAATCCAAAAGTTATTGAGTTTAATTGCCGATTAGGCGATCCTGAAACACAACCCATTATGATGCGATTGCAGTCAGATCTAGTGAAACTTTGTGTAGCGGCCATTGATGGTAAGCTTGATACCGTCAAATCCAAATGGGATTCAAGATCAGCCTTAGGTGTAGTGCTAGCTGCAGGCGGTTATCCAGGCGAATATAATACGCAAGATGTGATTCTTGGACTCCCCACAGAGGCAACCGATAATTGCAAAATTTTCCATGCGGGAACCAGTTTAGAAAAAGGTCGAGTATATACCAATGGTGGGCGAGTACTGTGTGTTACTGCCTTGGGCAATACCGTACTTGAAGCGCAGCAACGAGCGTATGAGCAAATAAAAGATATTTACTGGCATGGCTGTTTTTATCGTAAAGACATTGGTTATCGTGCGATTGAGCGAGAACAACGCAGTCATAAACCATAATTTTTTAAAGTTACGCCATTGTAGCTTTTAATGACGTTGTAATAGGTATGAACGAAAAATTATCACAACAGCAATCAGTTTTTTATTCAATTTTTTTAAATTAGAAAACGATATCTAATAGTAAGCTTAATTTTATATAGATTATATTGATAATATTTTAACGATTAAATTTGTTTAGTAGAAAAAGGGATGAATAAATTATTAGCCATGTTGGGCGATGATACGACAACTGGTGGTAAAGTAATTTCTGCATCAAATAGTGGTTTTTCTCAAGGTCAAGGTATCGCATGCTTAGGCGATTACGCAAGTTGTCCTAAATGTACAAAAGGATATGGTTCCATTATTGAAGGAACATATGATTGTATTGTAGATGGTAAACCGGCTGCCTATGATGGTTGCATTGTGGCTTGCGGATGCCCAATAGGAAATAATCGAATTATCACAACTAAAAGCTTTGCTTATGTGAATGTTGTAAGCTCTTCATCAGCAAAGAGCGCAAGTTTTAAAATACCTAGCCCTTCAGAAACGTTATTACCTATCTTTCAAAACCTAATGTATACGCAAAGTGACTCATCACTTGAAATGAGTGATGACACCTCAAAAATTCGATTGGACGCCAAACGCTTAATGGACTGCGCCCACGAAGTATGTGAAAAACACCTTTATTATAACGAAATAAAACAAGCTTTTATTGATGATGTTGATACATATGCCATGAATATTTTCAATAAAGTTGAAAGTGGTGAAATGAGTTATGAGGAAGGCGCAAAGAAAATAAAGACTGAAGAAAATAATTTATGGGAACAAAGTCTTGTATGGGTGAAAAACGGTTTGTTTATTTTCGGTAGTGCGGGAATGAGTACAGGTGGGTTTGCACTTTGTTCCGTGGGTTGGACATGTTTTATTGGAGCCCCCATGATAGCGCATGGAGTAAATGGAATATAGGAAGGAACCGCTGGAATTGTTAATGGTGCTATTAACGAAATTGAAGGTGGCAACAGAAGTATGGAAGTTGATGGACCTTTAAGAAGTGGATATAAATATGCAGCCGAGGCTTTAGGTTTCGATTCTTCAATTGGCGATATAGCTTATGATAGTTTAGATTTAACGATGTCAGTAGGAAATCTCTTTAAATTAGTGCCGAAAAAATTTAATAAATTGGGTGATCCGACATTTAAACTCTTTAGATATGGCCGCAGTGATTTAGAAAGTGCTTATAAACAAATGAGTAAAAAATTATTAGCTCTGGAAGCAATGATTGATGTAAAGGCTTTATATGATTTATCTAAAAAATTAATAAACGCTTTTATACTTAATAAAGATACCAAACAAGTAAGTATGGTTGTTAAAGAGCCTGAAACAATTATTAATGTTAGACAAATTGTTGAGAACTGTTCATTGATAATCACAATAGGTAATGACGATGCACCCGATTATTATAGCTGTGAAAGCAGTGATGGTTCAACATATCGAAAAGATAGAGATGGTAATATTATAAAATAAGGTCGATGTGCATGAGTATTTTAGTCTGTATAAGTTATTATTTTTTATCTATCGTTGGATTCTTTATTCGGTACTATTTTTCGGGATATATTGCAACGGACTATGCTAATGATAAAACGTTAAATCGTAAACGACGTTGGGCTATTTTTTATTTTTATTTTATTTTTTTATATAGCTTATTAATGA
>NZ_LZHP01000081.1:0-3131 GCF_001690605.1 Gilliamella sp. Nev6-6
GATTTTAAGCTCAGTTCGGCAAACATCTGTTTAAGCTTGCGGTTTTCCGCTTCGAGTTCTTTTAGACGTTTGATATCCGACGTTTCCATTCCGCCGTATTTTTCTCGCCATTTATAGAAAGTTGAATTACCCATGCCATATTTACGGCACAGTTCTTTAACGGGAATACCCGCTTCAGCTTCTTTTAAAATAGCGACGATTTGATGTTCAGTCATTTTTTTCATCATTAAATCCTCTTTTACTTTTATCATAGAGAATTTTCTACTTTTTTGCTGTACTATTTTAGGGGATAGTTACAATAGCAATATATATTAGGGATAAAACCGGAAAAGTTAACCGATTCAAATAGCAAAATACTGAGAGTATGCCGCTACCAGCTCTGGAGTAAACGGATTCAGGAAATTGAACACGGAATCAGTAGCGAAAAACCTTAGATATAATGGACAATATTTAGGCAGAGAAACCAGATTGCATTACAAAACTTTCAGGTTCGGATGTAGGGTCTTGACTATGCCCGCCCCAATTGGATTAGTCGCTGGGTTTAAACTGTATGAGTATACGCCTAATGGGTTGACTAGAGTTGATCATTTAGGAATGAATGCTCACCATATAAGGCAAAAAGCAATTATGCAAAATCTTGTCAAAGGGTATGATCCCTGCTACTTTAGTTCCCAGAGCTAGAACATTGGTTCCTTAAAGATGAAGTTGGAATTGTTGCACGTAGTAAAACTAACTCTAAAACAGGAAAACAATTTAGTAGTATTAGAAAGTTATTAGCTAGAGATATACGTAAGCTAAGAAGGGGTTACCCACAAATACCCAATAGCGCTTTTCAGAAATTAATCGCCAAAAATAAAGAAATGTATCCAGAAATGAATAAAGCAAAGCCTAATAGAAAAAGAGGTTGTAAAATGGGTAAAATAAGAAAAGATGAATTAGTAGTTACTTCACTCTTATCTGAACTTTTAGATGATGCACTTGAATATTATAAAATTCATTTAAGTGATTCAAGTGAATCTACAAACGTTAATGATCCTTTTGCAAGAGCAAGAAGTATTATCACAAAGCTATCAGATAAAGACCAAGAAAAGATTTTTAATTTTCTGCGTATAGTAATAGTAGATACAATGTCTGCGGTTTTTGGAACCATAGACGGTACACATTTCCCACCGAATATTAGTGGTGATTTCATGCTTGAGTATGATGGAGAAGAAATACAAGGTTCATTGCAAGATGAGTTAATTGCAAAAGCAGAAGAGATTGGTGTCTATGATTAATGAATTCATCATTAAAAAAAGTAAAAAATTTCTTTTACGATACATCTAAACGACTGGTAAGCCAAAAACACAGTAGACAAGGTTACAACAATCCCATCCAAAATTAGAACATGAGGTATTTATGGCTTTGGATTTTATGGCATCAAATAATCAAAAGAAAATAGATGGAAACACACCGGTATTTTCACTTGAGAAGTCTGATTATGATAAACTTTTCAATAATGCGAAACCATTAAATCAATACCCAATAATAAAAAAATTTGATGATTACTATGCTGATACTACTATTTTATATGGAGAAATTCAGCCCTTAATAAAAGAATTAGAAAGCCTTATTAAAACAAAAAAGCTACAGCTTGAATCAATTATTCATTTTATTGATTTTCTGGAAAAATCATTTAATAATGGTTTAAATGTATATATATTCTGTGACTAAGCGACCTGATTAATACCTCAAAATCAAAATAAAGCGAGCTCTACAACCATACCTACTTCTTGTGAGATGGCTTAACAATAATTAAGAAAACCGGCCCGAATCATCCTACCAGCCTATATATCTATACCGACCAGAACAGCTACGAACCGCTAGCACGTATAGGCACAGACGGCAACCAAGAACAACATATCCGCTATTTCCACACCGATCTGCACGGCTGTCGGGAAGAACTTACCGATACAACAGAATCTCAGATATCAAACAATATTTAGACAGTGAAACCAGTTTACATTACAATACTTTCAGGTACGATAATCCGGATATAGGACGCTTTACACAACTGGGTTTGATTGGACTGTTGGGTAGCTTTAATCTGTATCAATATGCGCCAATCAAATCGTAGGGATTATGTAACTATCCCCTAAAATAGTACAGCCAAAAAGTAGAAAATTCTCTATGATAAAAGTAAAAGAGGATTTAATGATGAAAAAAATGACTGAACATCAAATCGTCGCTATTTTAAAAGAAGCAGAGGCAGGTGTACCCGTTAAAGAGTTGTGCCGTAAATATGGCATGGGTAATTCAACTTTCTATAAATGGCGAGAAAAATACGGCGGTATGGAAACGTCGGATATTAAACGCTTAAAGGAGCTGGAGGCAGAAAACCGTAAGCTTAAACAGATGTTTGCCGAACTGAGCTTAAAATCTCAGCTTCAGGAAGAAATCATAAAAAAGCTTTAGTGCCCACCAAGGCACGTAAAACGTGGGCACAGCAACTACAACAAAATCATTCTGTTACTATTGTTATGAGTTGTGCTATTGTTGGCTCAAGCCGTTGTGCTTACTATTATCAATTTAAGTTACAGGATGATTCAGTGATTGTTTCGGTATTGAATGCTATCACAGACCGGCATTTACGCTGGGGTTTTCCTAAATGTTTTAATCGTATCAGAAAGCTCGGCTATCAATGGAATCATAAACGGATATATCGGGTGTATTGTGAATTAAAGCTTAATCTCAGGGTAAAGCGTAAAAAACGCATTCCTCCACGATGCCCAGAAAGGTTATTAGTCCCCAATAAACAAGGTGAATGTTGGTCAATGGATTTTATGAGTGACAGTAGCCGTAATCAACGTCGCTTTAGAACATTCAATGTCATCGATGACTTTAATCGTGAGGCGTTAGGTATTGATATTGCAGTAAGCTTACCAGCAGGAAGGATTACCCGTTACTTAGATAAACTGGCCGAATATCATGGATATCCATTAAAAATACGGGTCGATAATGGACCTGAATTTACAGGAAAAACCTTTACCAACTGGGCTAAATCACATGATATAACCATTGATTATATCCAGCCCGGTAGCCCTTATCAAAATGGCTATATTGAACGATTTAATCGTACCTATCGCACTGAA
>NZ_LZHP01000082.1:0-11896 GCF_001690605.1 Gilliamella sp. Nev6-6
ATTGCTAATTATTAATGAATATTGAGGAGCATATTATGCCTGTAGTAATTAAACGAGATGGTTGTCAAACTGCATTTGATGAGACTCGAATTAACGATGCCATTGTTAAAGCTGCTGTGGCAGCCAATGTTCATGATCCAGATTATTGTGCAACAGTTGCTCGTGTTGTGACTAATCAAATGAGTGAATGTGATAGCGTTGATATTAACGAAATTCAAAATGCAGTTGAAAATCAGTTAATGTCAGGCCCTTATAAAAAATTAGCGAGAACTTATATTGAATATCGTCACGATCGTGATCGTGCTCGTGAAGAACGTAGCCGGCTAAATCAAGATATTCGCGGGCTAATTGAGCAAAGTAATGTTGCCATTTTAAATGAAAATGCTAATAAAGATAGCAAAGTGATACCGACTCAGCGCGATTTACTTGCGGGTATCGTGGCAAGGCATTATGCTAAACAATATATTTTACCAAAAGACATTTTTCAAGCTCATGATTGCGGTGAAATTCATTATCATGATTTAGATTATGCGCCATTCTTCCCAATGTTTAACTGTATGTTAATTGATTTAGATGGTATGTTAACTAACGGATTTAAAATGGGTAATGCTGAAATTGAGCAGCCAAAGTCAATTGCAACAGCGGCAGCTGTAACGGCACAAATTATTGCGCAAGTCGCTAGCCATATTTATGGCGGTACGACAATTAATCGCATTGATGAAGTTTTAGCAAAATTTGTTACCATCAGTTATAACAAACACAAAAAAGTGGCTGAAGAGTGGAATATCCCAAATCCAGAAGCTTATGCTGAAAGCCGTACCCAAAAAGAGTGTTATGATGCGTTTCAGTCTCTAGAGTATGAAGTCAATACTTTACATACCGCTAATGGCCAAACACCATTTGTTACTTTTGGCTTTGGGTTAGGGACTAGCTGGGAATCACGATTAATTCAACAATCTATTTTAAATGTTCGTATTAAAGGACTTGGAAAAAATCACAAGACAGCGGTTTTCCCAAAACTGGTTTTTGCAATTAAAGATGGTATTAATCATAAACAGGGCGATGCTAATTATGATATTAAGCAACTTGCACTTGAGTGTGCAAGTAAGCGGATGTACCCGGATATTTTAAATTACGATAAAGTCGTTGAGGTAACAGGATCATTTAAAACACCAATGGGATGTCGCAGCTTTTTGGGTGTTTATGAAGAAGACGGCCAACAAATTCATGATGGGCGTAATAATTTAGGCGTCATTAGCCTTAATTTACCGCGTATTGCTATAGAAGCTAAAGGTGATGAAGCTCGCTTTTGGGAAATTTTAGATAAACGTTTAGCGCTATGTAAAAAAGCATTAATGACGCGTATTGCTCGACTTGATAGCGTAAAAGCACGTGTAGCTCCTATTTTATACATGGAAGGTGCTTGTGGTGTGAGACTTAACGAAGACGACAATATTTCTGAGATTTTCAAAAATGGTCGCGCTTCAATTTCTTTAGGTTATATTGGTCTTCATGAAACATTAAATGCACTTTACGGAAATCAAACGCATCCATTTGATAGTGATAAATTACGCAAAAAAGGTGTGGCAATTGTTGAGCGTTTACGTAATGCGGTAGATCAATGGAAGAGTGAAACTGGTTATGGGTTTAGTTTATATAGCACGCCAAGCGAAAATTTATGTGATCGATTTTGCCGACTTGATACGGCTGAGTTTGGTGTAATTCCTGGTGTTACTGATAAAGGTTATTATACTAACAGTTTCCATCTTGATGTTGAGAAAAAGGTTAATCCGTACGAAAAAATCGAATTTGAAAAACCTTATCCTCAAGTCGCCAATGGTGGTTTCATTTGCTATGGAGAATATCCAAATATGATTAATAATATCAAAGCGTTAGAAGATGTTTGGGATTATAGTTATTCTCGAGTTCCTTATTATGGGACTAATACGCCAATAGATGAATGTTATGAATGTGGTTATACCGGTGAATTTTCTTGTACCAGCAAAGGCTTTGTTTGCCCAAGTTGTGGTAATCATGATTCTTCAAAAGTATCGGTTACTCGTCGTGTTTGTGGATATTTAGGTAGTCCTGATGCTCGCCCATTCAATTCAGGTAAACAAGAAGAAGTAAAACGTCGAGTTAAACATTTAAATAATGGTCAAATTGGTTAATAATCAATAAATATTTATGAATTATCATCGTTATTATCCTGTTGATGTTGTTAATGGGGAAGGAACTCGCTGTGTTCTTTTCGTTGCTGGCTGTGTACATCAGTGCCCAGGGTGCTATAACAAAAGTACATGGGGTGTAAATTCTGGTTTACCATTTACACAAATACTTGAAGATCAAATTATTAAAGATTTACAAGATACCGAAATAAAACGTCAAGGATTATCGCTTTCTGGTGGTGATCCTTTGCATCCTCAGAACGTTCCAACTATATTAAAACTGGTCCAACGTGTTAAATCTGAATGCGATAATAAAGATATTTGGCTTTGGACGGGGTATAAGCTTGATGAGTTAACCGCTGAACAACAAGCGGTTATTCCTTATATTGATGTGTTAATTGATGGAAAATTTGTGCAAGAACTTGCTGATCCTCGTCTATTATGGCGAGGAAGCAGCAATCAAATTATCCATCGTTTTAAATAAAAATGATTAGTGAATTATTGGGATTTGTGTAAATTGAGAAGATAGGAAATCGCTTCACGGTAGTTAATTTCTAGATTTTCGCTACTTGACGAGGATATGTGTAAGTCAGTAATTTTACCATTATGAATTCCATAAACCCAACCATGTAAATTCACTTTTTGCCCTCGTTGCCATGCTGATTGAATAATTGTAGAGTGGCCAAGGTTGTAGACTTGCTCAACCACATTAAGTTCACACAATACATCCAAACGAATTTCGGGTGGGAATTCTCCTAGTAGAGAGCTATTGCGAAACCATAAATCGCGGATATGCAACAGCCAGTTATTAATTAACCCTAAATCAGGATTTTCAACCGCATCACGAATTCCCCCACAGCCTAGATGACCACAAACAATGATATCTTCGATTTTAAGAACATCTACAGCATATTGAACGACTGATAAACAGTTTAAATCAGTATGTATTACAAGATTACCGACATTTCGATGTACAAATAATTCACCCGGTTTTAGCTTAATAAGTTTTTCTGCTGAAACGCGACTATCTGAGCAGCCGATCCACAAAAATTTCGGATTTTGTTCAATGGCAAGTTGTTTAAAAAATTCTGGATCTTCTTGCTCTATTTTTTCTGACCATTCGTGATTAAAACGAATCAAATCTTGTACATCAAACATAATTGATATTTCCTCATCTATTTCATTTTTATTTTTATTATTATATTTTTGTTTATTTTACGTTATTCAATTTGCCTAATATGTTGAATCTTACTTTTCATGATCAACTTACGCCAGAAAGGCGTCGTTAATAATTTAGCTTTAACAATTTTGCAATAGAGTTTTAAACGTAGTGGAATTGTGCGTTGATAATAACATTTATTTGGTTTCGGATGTTTACTGTTTAAAATTTTACTTAAAATTTCCGCACTATCCAATGCATAACTAATTCCTTCTAAAGAACTAGCACTAATAAAACCTGCAGCTTCGCCAATTAGAAATATGTTTTCATTGCCAGTATAAAAATCACGTAACCGATTTGGGTAAACCACTAAACACTTTTCTGTTTTGACTGGTTTACTAAAAATAAACCCCTGAGCTGTTAATTTTTCTTTTAATTGCTCAAAATTTTGATTTGCCACTTTTTTAGGAAAAGCACCACCAAAAATAAAATAACCATTTTTTGAAATGCTCCAAGCATAGCAATTTGTTGTTTGATTATCAAAAATACACGAATTAAATGGATTTGGGTGTTGTTCTACAAACCATTGTTGTATAGCTACATATTGCCTTATTGTATGCTGAGGATATCGCATTCTTCTGACAAGCGAGTTGGCACCATCAGCACCTACTACATATTGCGCTGTGATATTATATTCGGTTTTGTTTTCATCAATATAAGTGATTTGATAGCCATCAATAATGCGCCTTACTTCTTTACAAAGCGTATTATGAAGAACGGTTACTTTTGACGGTATCAGTGATTTTAACCATAGATCAAATTTGTGTCGATCAAAATTCACATAACTTCGTTGGTAATTGCGAACAAGTTTTGTTTGTAAGTCATAAGTTTTGACACTAAAAATTTGAGGATTAGTTAAAATATCAGTGGGTAAATTCAGCTTTTGTCGAACAAAAGCTTTTTGTGCATCATCTGCTAATAATCCACCACAAGGTTTATGAAAACCTTCATCTGTAGATTGATGTTTTTTATCTAATGCAATGACTTTGAACGACGGGCTAAGTAAACGAGCTAACGTGCTGCCTGCAGGCCCAAGCCCTATAATTGCGATATCATAATCCATGTTATTGTACTGCTTGCTTTATCACGGTTAAAAAAGCTTTCATGTTAGCAAATTAAATTCAATGTGGCTATTAGAGATGTCGTTTTCTGTATACCAACTAGCTTGTCAAAAAGTTTCAGGAATGTATACCGTTTCATCATATAATATAATTTTTTTCAATATGTTAACTTTGTTATTGATCTGATGCTGTTTTTTTAATGCTTGATATAGTTCATTACTTTGATCAAAGCGCTGTATAGCAAGCCAATGTGATTTTGTGATTTGCTCTTTTACTTCTTCAAAGATAGTCGCTTTGTGGTGGATTTTATAAATTCGGTGAATCACTTCAGCTTTTTATTCATTGCCAACGCGGTCTTTTTCGTTAAAAAATGATGCGATTTGAAAAAACAATTTTTTGAAATAACTATGTGATATTTATTAAAATATGTTGCGCATCTACCAGTGTAATAATCGATCAAGTTGGATTTTTATCGAATTAGATCATCAATAAAAACGGCTTGAATAATTGGTGCCAGATCCCAGATTGGCAAGATCAGTTGGTAGGATAATCTACCAATCAAATTGTAATTCACCCTGTTTCGTGTTTTACGTGTAATTTATGTCATGCTTCGGTTAGTTTTCCTTGCGCGCTACAGTAAATACAGCCATTGGTCATTTCAACGATTTGAATTTTAGTGTTAATATTTAATAAATTACTATCAATGCTTACTGAGCCAAATTCATTTTCGATAATAATGGCTTTTCATCACGGTTATGTTGTTTTAATAAATAATTAAGGTGTGTTGTCTTACCTGAGCGAAGAAAGTTATTAAGATTACAGGTAATAAAATCTGTTACTTATCGTTTTTTAATTATTAGCAATATTAAAAACCGCCTTTGCCATTGACTTTTTCCTTCTAGTGCTTTTTAAAAAAACTTTATCAAACATAGGGAGTTGCTTTGGGTGGGTAAGCTTCATATGGTGAACATAATTATCATAACCAAAAGTGCCCACCATCAGTTTTGCAGTTTGACCAAGGTATTTCCCTACTTTAGAGAGAGAATCAAACATATTTTTCTCAGATTGAATACGATATTATTGAAATATAAAATCTTTAAATGGTTATATCGCATAACTCAAATTATAATGACGAATGCAGTATATACCAATAAAGGTGGGAATTTGCCTGAGCCAATCATTGATTAATTGTAATGATTATTAGATTCGCAAATAAAAATCAAATTTTTGATAGCGTTTGATTTTCTGTACTTTTAGTTGATTTGAAAAGAATAGCACTTTAATTTTTTCATGAAATTCATTTATCTATTAGTAAATAACTTCTATAATGTTTGCCAATTTATCACGCATAAGAGTTAATAATGGAAAAGTTTCACGTAAAAGGCCCTACCACGTTAAACGGTGAAGTGGTTATTTCTGGCGCAAAAAATGCTGCGCTGCCAATTTTATTTGCTGCCATTTTGGCTGAAAAGCCTGTTGAACTTAGAAATGTACCCAAGTTGAGAGATATTGATACGACTTTGGAATTGCTAAGTCAGCTAGGTGTAAAATGTGAGCGAAATGACTTTATTCATCTTGATGCGGGCCATCTTAATAACTATTGTGCGCCTTATGAGTTAGTTAAAACTATGCGAGCTTCAATTTGGGCTTTAGGTCCACTTGTGGCACGATTTGGGCAAGGACAAGTTTCATTGCCTGGTGGCTGCGCTATCGGAGCAAGGCCCGTCGATCTTCATATTACAGGTATTGAACAATTAGGTGCAACTATCACGCTTGATGAAGGTTATGTTAAAGCATCAGTAAATGGACGGCTTAAAGGCGCTCATATTGTGATGGATAAAGTAAGTGTTGGTGCAACCGTTACTGTTATGTCAGCAGCAACTTTAGCGGAAGGTAAAACGATAATCGAAAATGCAGCTTGTGAACCTGAAATTGTTGATACAGCTAAATTTTTAAATATGCTAGGCGCCAAAATTACAGGTGCTGGTACTATGCGTATTGAGATTGAAGGTGTTGAACGCTTAGGTGGTGGTGTTCATGAGATAGTTCCTGATCGCATTGAAACAGGAACTTTTTTAGTGGCAGCTGCGATATCCAAAGGTAAAATTACTTGTCGTAATACTGATCCCACTTTGCTTGATGCTGTGCTTTCTAAGCTGAAAGAAGCTGGTGCTAAAATTGAATTTGGTAAAGATTGGGTGTGTTTAGATATGCAAGGAAAAAGAGCGAAAGCAGTGAATATTCATACCGCACCTCACCCAGGGTTTCCTACTGATATGCAAGCTCAATTTTCATTATTAAATATGGTTGCTGAAGGCACAGGGATCATTAAAGAAACAATTTTTGAAAATCGGTTTATGCATGTGCCTGAATTAATTCGTATGGGAGCCAGAGCAGAAATTGAAGGTAACACCTTAATAACTCACGGTGTCGAAAAGCTCAGTGGTACACAAGTAATGGCAACGGACTTACGAGCTTCAGCAAGTTTAGTTTTAGCGGGTTGTATAGCTGAGGGGCTAACTACCGTTGATCGTATTTATCATATTGATCGAGGCTATGACAATATTGAAGCAAAATTAAGAAAACTAGGTGCCAATATTGAAAGGATAATAAAATAATGACAAAACAAGCATTGGTGTTTTTATCGGACGGTTGTGAAGAAACAGAAGCTGTGACAACAATTGATTTATTAACTCGAGCAGCAATTAATGTTACGACAGCTAGCATTTCAAGTTCTCGTGAAATTGCCTGCTCTCGAGGCGTAACAATTTTGGCTCAAAAAGTATTTTCAGACATTCAATACATCGATTTTGACGTAGTGGTGTTGCCTGGTGGGTTAAAAGGAGCTGAAAACTTTCGAGATTGTCCATTATTGATTGAGAAATTAAAGCAAACGCATTTAAATGGTGGTATTGTTGCTGCAATTTGTGCTTCGCCAGCTATGGTTTTACAACATCATAATTTATTTCCTAACGCTAATATGACAGGCTACCCAACTACTAAAGATGCATTCAAAAATTGGAAAGCAGATAGGGTTTATTTTGACAAGCCGAATAACGTTATTACTAGTCAAGGTCCTGCGACTTCTATTGATTTTGCTTTAAAAATTATCGATGTATTGTTAGGCCGAACAAAGGCTGCTGAGGTTGCCGAGCAGTTAGTTCTTCCGTTGGGAATTGAGTCTTATCAATGAATTAGGTACTAAATGTCAAATTCACATTTGTACGAAAAGTTAGTTAAAAGAGCAACGTTAATTGCCGTTTTGACCTCTATTTTTCTAATTTTAATTAAATTTATTACGTGTTGGTTAACTGGTTCAATAAGTTTATTTGCTTCATTACTGGATTCAAGTATTGATTTACTTGCATCTGGTTTCAATTTTTTTTTAGTTCGCTATGCGTTAAAACCTGCTGATGATGAGCATACTTTTGGTCATGGCAAGGCTGAATCTTTGGCTGCATTGTCACAAAGCGCATTTATTATTGGCTCGGCGATAATTTTATTATTTTCTAGTGTTCGATCTTTTATTCATCCTAGCGAATTGCAAATCCCTTTATTAGGAATTATGGTTTCGACAGTTTCAGCGGTAATCACAGGTTTCCTTGTTTTATATCAAAGGCGAGTTGTAAAAATGACTCATAGTCATGCTATTCAGGCTGATATGCTACATTACTCCTCCGACATGTTGATGAATATTGCTGTTATCATTGCGCTTTGCTTAAGTTGGTATGGACTTACTTATGCTGATGCTGTCTTTGCAGCTTTGATTGCTTTATATATTTGTTATAATGCTTACCATATTGCTTATCATGCTATCCAAGATCTGCTGGATCGCGCTTTGCCTGATAGCGATAATGTACGAATTGCTGAAATCATTTCTTCATACCCTGATGTTCTAGGTTTTCATGATCTAAAAACACGACAAGCAGGACCTATAAAATTTATTCAATTACACCTTGAACTCGATGATGACATGCCTTTAATTAAAGCTCATGCTATTGCGGATGCTATTGAAAAATATATTGCAGAAGAATTTTCACCTGCAACAGTAATTATTCATCAAGACCCAGTTTCTGTTGTGCCTGCTGAAATGAAAAAGTAGAAAAATTAATCAGAAATAGCTTTTATTGTCTATTGTTAGATATCTGTTAAGACTCTATAATAACGAAAAGTTAATAAATTGGAGTTATTTAATATGATAAAAAAAATAGGTATTTTAACCAGTGGTGGCGATGCTCCAGGAATGAACGCAGCTATTCGTGGTGTAGTTAGAACTGCATTGGCAGAAGGGCTAGATGTTTTTGGTATCTATGATGGTTATATGGGGCTTTGTGAAGATCGCATTGTTCAACTAGAACGTTCAAGTGTGTCAGATATCATTACTCGTGGTGGCACATTTCTTGGTTCGGCTAGATTTCCAGAATTTAAAGATAAAGCAGTAAGACAAAAGGGCATTGCTAATTTGAAAAAGCATCAAATTGATGCTTTAGTTGTTATTGGTGGTGATGGTTCTTATATGGGGGCAATGCGATTGACTGAAGAAGGTTTCCCATGTATTGGTTTACCAGGTACTATTGATAATGATATTCGTGGCACTGATTATACTATTGGTTATTTTACTGCGCTTAGCACTGCTGTTGAAGCTATTGATAGATTACGCGATACTTGTTCTTCACATAACCGAATTTCAGTAATTGAAATTATGGGACGAGACTGTGGCGATCTAACCTTAAATGCCTCAGTTGCTGGTGGGTGTGAGTTTATGATTATTCCTGAGGTTTCATATACTAAAGAAGATCTAATCGAAGAGATTAAACTCGGCTTTGCTAAAGGTAAAAAACATGCGATTGTGACTGTTACCGAGCATATGTGTGATGTTAAGCAACTTGCTGCAGACATTGAAGCAGCAGTCCATCACGAAACACGGGCAACAGTATTAGGGCATGTTCAACGAGGCGGTTCACCGGTTCCTTATGATCGTATTTTAGGTTCTCGTATGGGAGCTTATGCCGTTGAATTATTGTTACAAGGTGAGGCAGGTAGAAGCGTAGGTGTACAAAATAATAAATTAGTGCATCATAATATTGTTGATGCTATCAATAATATGAAACGCCCATTTGATATTGATCTATATAATACTGCCAAACGATTATTTTAAATCGTTTATTGTGCAACTAAAGCATAATCTACATTAATTAATATCATTCTGTTTTGCTATAGGTGAACTGTTAAAGATAAAATCTTAAAACAGTCACCTATTTTTTTCTCTACATGTTTTCCTGTAATAGATTTCAGTTATTATAAAAAATTCTTGGATTTTATTAAGTATGGATGTAATTTATAATCAATTAATTACACATATTATGCGGGTAATTTTATGTCATTACGTTTTTTAGAAGAAAGCAATCGCTTTTATGTTTGTGATGCTAATAATAAAGAAATCGCTGAAATGACTTTTACAAGAGTGGGAAAAGATAAAGCGACTATTAATCATACTTATACCGATCCAAAATATCGAGGGCAAGGTATCGCTGATAATTTATTAGAGTTAGTGGTAAAACGTCTCCGGCAGGAAAATCGAGAAATTATTCCTATTTGTTCATTTGCGGCGAATAAATTGGTTAGGTAATCAAATCAAGCGCAATTCGATTATAATATTGATTTATATTAATATTTTCACTGTATTCTTATATGGTTTTTTTTGTAAAAGAGTATTCTAGTTACATAAATATGTGATAATGTATGCACATTCACTTTCATTATTCACACTATCGAAAATGGTAACAGAAAAACCGCAAAAAATTCATTCTATTCACGTATTACGTGGTGTTGCGATTATTATGATTGTTTTTAGTCACTGCTTAGGTGTATTTAAAAATAATCATTTAATTACAAATAGTTATTTATTTTCTTTTTTAAATTTATTTGCATTTAATTTCACTACTTTTTTTGTATTAATTGCCGGTTTTTTATTTCAACACTTGACTTACAAATATGATACTAAAACATACTATTTATCAAAATTTAAGACAGTAGTATGCCCTTATATTTCGGTATCACTTTTTTGTTTTATCTTTTTTCATTATCAGTACTTATCCAATTTGCCATGGTTCTCATCAATTGAGCCTAGTGTTATGAATGCGATAGTTCACATGATGCTAACTGGCACACAGCTTCTACCTTTATGGTTTATGCCAATGATTATCATTATATATTTAATGGGACCACTTTTCTTTTATTGGTCGAAAAAAAAATTAATTGTTGCAGGTTTGATTGCTATGTTTTGGGTTGTGATGTTTACTAAGCCAGATTTTACTAAACCGTTTTTAAATTTATTGCATTACGGTCCTATTTATCTAATTGGCATGATGATAAAACAAAATTATGAAACTATTATCAAATCAGTAAAAGATAATTTGTTTTTGATAATATCCTTTTTCTGTTCATGTTTTTTCATTCCATTTGCTTATCGCTATATGACTCATTTGGTTGTAGAAAAGCTATATTATGATACATTACAAAAGATCGTTTTATTTATATTAGCACTTTATTTTTTAGATGGGCTCAACCATAAAGAGAATAAAGGAAAGATTTATAAATTTTTCTCTTATATGGCAAATATAAGTTTTCCTATCTATTTTATTCATGAAATCATTGTGTTACAGCTTGAGCATCTGTTATATATCTCTCCACTAAGCAATATAATTAAAACGGATAATGGTTGGTTAGCATCATTGGGGGCTGTAACTTTTTTAGTATCTACTTTAGTTATCAGTATTATGATTGCTAATATAATAAAATTGATTTTCAAAAATAACGCAAAATATCTTATAGGTGGAATTCGCTAAATCACGTTATTTATATTTAGTGCATTTTTAATGCTTTTGGTAAAAAACCGAATAATTACTATAGTGAGAATAATCGTTCGCTTTTTAAATATATACAAAATATCAATTAATTTTGAAAAAATTATTGAAAACACAAGGATTTTCATATTTACATCAAATGCAGCGAATAAAAGGATTTGAACAAATAAAAAACAAACGAGAGAAAAATTGAAATTAATGCTTGCACGAATTCTTAAAGTCCCTATAATGCTCACCCACTGACACGGCGTCAGAGAAAAGCTGAGGCGAGTTAGTGAAAAATTAAGATCAAAAATTTTGAAAAAAGATCTTGACGAATAAAAAAGGTTAGCGTAGTATACGCAACCCTTGAGACAGCGAAGTAAATTAACGGAAAGTTGATTGATTTAAAAAGGCTGTTAGCTCTTTAAAAATAAGAAACAGACAATCTGTGTGGGCACTTGCGAGACAAAAGATTAAAGTCTACGGACTAAAAAATTAAGTCTTGATAAGTGACACTGAAGATTCATTTGAATATGTCAGAGACAGTTATTGAGCATCAAACTTTAAATTGAAGAGTTTGATCATGGCTCAGATTGAACG
>NZ_LZHP01000083.1:0-5395 GCF_001690605.1 Gilliamella sp. Nev6-6
CATCAATTGCTGCTTCACGAGAGACCGCCTTGTAAACAAGTTTCAAATCGCTCATAAATGCTTTGTGATGTTTAGAGGCAACATACTTAATTGAATGGCGGATTTGATGAATAACACAAAGTTGAACCTCTGTTTGTGGGTAAATAGTATTAATCGCTTCAGGAAAGCCAACTAATCCATCGACACAAGCAATTAAAATGTCATTTAATCCTCGGTTTTGTAAATCGGTCAACACCGATAACCAAAAATGAGCCCCTTCGTTTTCAGATAAATACAAGCCTAATACTTCCTTTTTTCCGGCTAAATTAAGTGCAAGTACAGTATAAACAGCCTTGCTGTGATAAACCCCATCTTCTTTTACTTTATAATGAATTGCATCCATCCAAACAAACGGATAAAGCGATTCTAGCGGTCGTTGTTGCCATAATCTGAGCTCAGGAATGATTTTATCTGTAATGGCGGTTAAAGTTGCAGGAGAAAGACGAAAAGCATAAATCTCTTCAATATGCTGGCTGATATCTTTATAACTCATCCCCAGCGCATACATACTGAGAATTTTTTGTTCAATTTCATCGTTTAATGTTGTCTGATTTTTTTTGATGAGTTGAGGTTCAAATGAACCGTTTCTATCTCTTGGTGCATCAAGTTCGAAACTGCCTGATGAGCTTTTTATTGTCTTTGAACTCTTACCATTACGCCGATTAGGGGTAATGTCGTTGGCTAAATGAGAATCTAATTCCGCCGATAACGCCGCTTCTGTTAGCTGCTTGATTAATGGCGTTAAAATACCATCTTTACCCGTTAGCGGTTGACCATTTTGTAATAATTTTAATGCTTTTTCAAAATCAAATTCTTGGGACATGGGTCATTTCCTTTTTTGTTACATAGTTTACCGAAATGACACAGAATATTGAACAGTCTCACACAATTACTTGATTGAGGCGATTATTATCATCACTTGTTGTAGCGTGGATAATTTTAATCTCTGGCTGAATTGATATAATCATACCAATATGTGAGAAATCACCGCCACCTAACTGATTGACAATAAAACTATCGCTTTGTATACCTTTCCTAAAAACCCAGTCTCCTACCTTTATAGAATAAGGCAATTCAATGGTTTGATTGGAAGAAGAAGCAAGCTGATTAGCAAATGCAAAATTTATCAGCATGAGAAAAATAATAGGAAAGAAACGGTAATATTTCGTCAACATTGTTTCGCAATTAAAAAGGGTAAAATTTTACCCTTTTATCATTTCTAACATAACAATTAACATTAGCTATAATTTATATTTTCATACGAATTAACCATTTACCATCAACTTTGATTAATGAGATGTTTTTTTCATCTTTTTTAGTATTATCTTTGAAAGAAGCGATAGCTTGTACTTTAGCCATTGTTTTTTCATCATTGGTATATTCTGCAGGTGCTGTTTCGACTTTATCAAAACCACCATGTTCATCGGCAAACGCTTTCCCTCTTTTAAGCGCTTCTTGCATTTTACTTTTCATAAGCGTTGTCATATCTATATCTTTGCTATCTTCTTTAGGAAAATAGATCAGATCCATAACGGTATCTAAATCACCTTTGTAGATTGCTGTGATAAATTTTTCTGCTACTTGTTCTGGTGTTTTTTCTGATGAACAAGCTGTTACCATCAGGGCTAGTAAAAACACACTAAAAAATTTAATAATTGTTTTCATTTTCATTCCTATTATAGATTTATTTAAATTTATAAGTGCTTTCCTAGATAAAATAAAAATGTAGATAAATTAAAAAATGGCATCTAAGGAAAGTGACAAAAATGATACTATGTAATTACCTAAAAAAAGCAATTTCATTAAAGCACAAAAATGGTTATTTGAAATTTAATAAGATATTTTGCCAATTAGGATCGAGCGTAGCTTTTAATATTACTTGCTTTTGTTCAATAGGGTGTGTGATTTTCAGTATATGGGCATGAAGCATTAATCGTTTAATACCGAAATAATCAGCAAATGCTCGGTTTTGATGAAGGTCGCCGTGTTTACTGTCCCCTAAAATAGGGTGAAAAATATGTTTCATATGGCGTCTTAATTGATGTTTACGACCTGTTTGTGGTTTTAATTCGACAAAACTGTATCTTACGCTATCAAATTTCCTCACTTTAATGGGTATTTCAATTTTGCTAATACCTCGGTAAAAAGTCACTGCATTTTGTGCTGGCTTGTTTTTATCAGAAAATTTATCGGCGATTTTATCTAATTCCTCAACTAAAGGATAATCGATTATAGCTTCACCTTCCACGTAACCTCGCACAATGGCATAATAAGTTTTTTCAATTTGCTTCGTTGCAAATTGTTCAGACATTATTCGTGCTATATCGCTAGAGAGCGCAAATAATAGTACTCCTGATGTTGGTCGATCAAGCCGATGAACGGGAAACACATGTTGACCTATCTGATCTCGCAAAGTTTGCATAACAACAACCGTTTCATGTTTATCTAGCCAACTGCGATGTACAAGCCAACCAGATGGCTTGTTAATAGCGATTAGATTGTCATCTTGGTAAATAATTTCAAACATATTTTATTATTACTAACTAATCAATTATAAAAAGAGTTTTTCTAGTTCTATTGCGATGCTTGGGCTATTATTATCGCCAATGGCATAACTTGCTTTAGCTTTCACTTCATCATCAGCATTCCCCATTGCAATTCCTAATCCAGCAACAGATAGCATACTGATGTCATTATAACTATCGCCAAAAGCAATTATTTCACTTAGATCAATATTTTCGTGTTCTGCCCAATGAGTTAAACCATTGCCCTTGGTATTGCCTTTCACTGCAACATCCGCTCTATTTGACCAAGACCATTCACATGAAAACATATCTAATGCCTCTACTGCATTTGAAAACTGTTGCAATGCAGATATATTATGGCTACTTGTGGCAAATTTGAAAATTGAGGCAGATTCATCTATCAGTTTTTCAAAGCTATTCACTTTTTTGATTTCTGGTTGTAAAAAGGTGGGTAGTGTATTAACCCACTTAAAAAAACTTTCAAGATGATCATCAAGAACTTCATAAGTCATCGATTGATCAGTATAAATTAAAGTATGTATCTTATACTGATTAACTAACTCCAATAATGTTTTTGCTTGATCTTTTGTCATTGGTTTTCCCGCAAACAATTGCTCATTTTCAAAATTGTAAAGATAAGAGCCATTACAGCAAATTGCTGGCGTTGATAAGTTAAGTTGGTAATAATAAGGGTAAATTACAGAATGATGGCGCCCTGAAACTAAAATCACTTTTACACCTTGATCGCTTATTTTTTTGATCATATTGGCTGTTTCTGGCAGAACTAAACGATTACTGGTAAGTAATGTACCATCCATATCAAAGGCAACGGCTTTATATTTCATATTTATCCTCTTTGCGTAATTATTATGGTCTAGCTAACCATCGCATAACTAACTAATCATATAACTAACTAATCACATAACTAATATGCTATATGATAAACTAGACCACGAGATCAAGTCACACTAAAACTCTATTTTTTGACGACCAATAAATGAATGAGAAAGTGTTGTACCATCAACCATTTCAAGTTCACCACCAACTGGTACACCATGAGCAATTCGAGTTGCTGTTACATTAAACTCTGCGCACATTTGCGCAATGTAATTAGCTGTCGCATCGCCTTCAACGGTTGGATTAGTGGCTAAAATAACTTCATTGATTGGTTCTGATGCTAGTTTGATTTTTAATAAATCAAGACCAATGTCGCTAGGGCCGATACCATCTAATGGCGATAAGTGACCTAATAATACAAAATAACGACCACTATACTGCCCAGTTTGTTCAATGGCAACGATATCAGCTGGTGTTTCGACCACACAAAGCTGTCCGCTACTTTGACGGCGAGCATTTTTACAAATAGAACAAATATTTTGCTCGGTGAATGTTCGACACTCTTTACAATGGCCTATATTTATCATTGCCTCATGCAATTCATGAGCCAATTTAATACCACCTTGTCGATTTCGTTGTAATAAATGAAAGGCCATTCGTTGTGCCGATTTTGGACCAACACCAGGTAAACAACGCAGTGCTTCCATAAGAGATTCTAGTAATGGACTTATTTGCATGAATTAATTTATTTCTCGCAGTTTTAAATTATTAGGTTAATAATACCTTTTTTCAATAATCTATTAAATAAGAATTATTTTAAAGGTTTATTTAATGTTGATGAAAATTGAAAAATTGTAGGCAAATTCGTAGGCACAATAGTACTTAGCAGACAACAATTTACATAATAAATTGTTAAATCTATACTTATTATTGATAGATTTTAGTCATTTTTTATTTTTGTACGATGGTAACTTTTTAATTCATCACCTTTCAAAAGGCGTGCAATGTTACTATTGTGGCGAATAATAATCAAACATGAAAGCATAGAAACAGGTAAAGTGAGCTCAGGTTTAAATAGCCAAACATAAAAAGGCGCCATAAGAAAGCCAACAATCGCAGCCACGGATGAATAACCAGTAATGAATAGCGCCAGTAGCCAAGTCAGAATAAAACAACCTGTAAAATCAAAACCTATTGGAATCATCATACCTAAGGCAGTTGCAACTCCTTTGCCACCACGAAAATGAAAAAAACAGGGAAAGATATGTCCTAAACAAGCAAAAATACCAATAATCCCTAAAAAGAAAGGTGTCACTCCAAGCCGATAAGCTATATAAACGGGAATAGCACCTTTTAACATATCAAAAATTAAAACAAAAATAGCGGGTAATTTGCCATTTAATCGTAAAATATTGGTCGCACCGGGGTTATGTGAGCCATGTTCAGAAGGATCAGGCAAATGCATGATTCGGCTGATAATCATGGCACCAGAAAGTGATCCCTCAAGATAGGCAATGATAATCATCAATATAATTTGTAATATCAAAATACAACTCCTTTACTTCTTATAATAGTCTTTATTTAATCTAGCATTTAAGTTGTTTTATAACCTAAATACAGGAGTCAGAAACAAATTAAACTACAAATCATCAACCCCAAATTAAAGCTTTTACAGCTAGCTAAACAATAAAAAAACAGTTTAACATGTCTATAAAGCAATGGGGTATTCCTATGATAGCGATTATCGCTTCAAAAAACTGTATGAGCAAGGTTGTGATCTTATTCGTCGAAAAAATGATCTTCTTATAGTTTAGTAAATAGCTTAATTCAAAAATTGGTAAATATATAGGCAAATAAATAAACGTTTTTTATAGTTTGTCAAGGGCATTTTTGATTTAAGATTAGCGCAAAATAGCATTACTCATTTTACAATAGCGAACAAATGATTTACATTATGTTAGTCATTAATTGATTTTTTCGAAACAAAATTTACC
>NZ_LZHP01000084.1:0-3824 GCF_001690605.1 Gilliamella sp. Nev6-6
TGGATTTTATTTTCCCTTGAATTAACGACTTATTAATCACATTCCCAACAAAAACGCTGAACAAGGGTTCTATTTTATTTAAATCTAAATTCTGCCATGCACCATCTGAATTGAAAATATCATAAAAGCGCATTTCAGGGCTGGTTAGCATCTGTCCAATTGTGTATAAATTATCACGTAATTGGATATTGACTAGATCATTTTTCTTCCAAACAACACGTTTAGCCATAATTAGCATCGACCTCTTTTTTTAGGAACACGCTTTCGATCCCGCTAATAGGTTGGGGTATCATCGTATAGCAGAATTTCCCAGTATCTTTGATGGCAATCGCTTCAATTCTGTTGGTGCAATCATAACAGTAGTCGGTCTATCCCTGTTTGTTGTGTTTTTCGCCTACTAGCAGATCGGGGGAAAATGATTAATTCATTAATTGTAGACACCAATCTCTTCCGCTTTGGCAATTAACTCATCTTGCAATGAACCTTGTATTTCATCTCCATCATACTCAAGAATGAAATCACCACTAATATTAGGAGGAAAACATGAACCATCTATGGTGCCAAAAATTGTTGACATTGTATCTATCATTACTATACGCAGAAAATTAAAAATCTTTTCTTGGTCTTTATCTGATAGCTTTGCGATAATACTTCTTGCTCTTGCATAAGGATCATCGCTGTTTGTAGGTTCACTTGAATTACTTAAATTATTTTTATAATATTCAAGTCTGTCATTTAAGAGCTCATCTAAAATTGAGTTGACGATTAATTCATCTTTTCCTATTTTATTCATTTAACAACCTCTTTTTCCATTAGGTTTTAGTTTTCTCATTTCTGGATACATTTCTTTATTTTTGGCGATTAATTTCTGAAAAGCACTATTGGGTATTTGTGGGTACACGTATACCTCTAGCTAATAATTCTCTAGCATGACTAAATGGTTTTTCTGTTATAGAGTTAATTTTACTGCGTGTAACAATTCCAACTTCATCTGTAAGGAACTCATGTTCAACTTTGGGAACTAAAATAGCAGGGATAATACCCTTTTACAAGATTTTGCCTTACATGGTGAGCATTCAGCCCTAAATGATCGGCCCAAGTCAACTCATTAGGCGCATACTGGACAGATTAAACCCACCAGCAGCTCAATCGGGTCTGGCTGGGTAAATCTTCCTGTATCTGGATGATAGTACCTGAAAGTATTGTAATGTAAACTGGTTACTTGTCTAAATTATAACCTTGATAGTATGAATTATATTGTATCGATACCTGTACTATTTTTGTATCATTATACTTCATAACTAATAGCTGATTTTCTACAATATAGGTAGCAAAGAAATAAAAGCGATGAAAATTTAGATGTACGATCTTTTCTACATTGATTAATTACTCTAATAATGAGAAAACATGATGAAATTCTTCGTTTTTTATCAAATCCTGTATCGTTTTATTTATTACTTTGTCATTTAAACTCTCAACAATAATCATATCTGATGCCCAAAAATATAAGCCATTACAACACTCTTTTGTCTCTTTATACTTATTCAAAATAGAAATTATATTTTCGATAGTGAAAAATGTTGCAGCATACCTCTTTCCATTGTCTAAAAAAACTTCAACATCAACATTATCATTGACCTGATTAAGATCCCGATCATAGTTTAAAATTTTAATATTCATAATACTTAAGTTCCTTTACCAAATACTTTTAAAACTTCATTGATAACTATTTGCTGATTAGCCTTATTAGATTTACTAATATTTCAATTATACTATCATTTATTTCTCTGAAATAAACACGTGCCCATATCGAACTCTAGTTTCAGAAAATCCATGACCTATGGTTTTTGGTGCGACAGTCTGATTTTTTTATTCTTTAAAAGAAGTTGTTTTGTTAAATGAACGATACTTGATTGATGCGATTTTCCTATAATCTCAGCTTTTTAAAAAAGTTTATTACTTTCTTTTATTCACGAATGAATTTTGAAACAACTCAATTTCCACGGATCAACTCAATCCAATAGGCGCATACTGATAAAGATTAATACTGCCAGCTAAACCTACCAGATCCAGTTGAGTAAATCTATCTATATCTGGATCATAGTACCTGAAAGTATTGTAATGTAGCCCAGTTTTTCTGTCTAAATATTGTCCCTGATGTCTGAGGTTTTGTTCTACTGAGTCGTGTTCGATTTCATGAATCCGTTTACCCCAGAGCGGATAGCTACATTCCCAGATGATGTCACTGTTTGCTACGGTAAGCTCTTTTGGTGCACCGTTTAGATCGGTGAGGAAGTATATGACTTTTTCGGAGCATTACCTCTTTTATCTATGCGTGCCAGTAGTTGGTAGCTGCTTTGGTCGGTATAGATATACAGCCTGCTGTGCTGATTCGGGCTGGTTTTCTGAATCATTTTTTAGCCGATCCATAAAAGCGGGCACGATTGTAGGGGTTGCCTGCGTCGTTTAGTTGATGTTTTTCAATACGTACTTCGCTCAAGCGGTAGTTGGCGTTGTAGTGGTAGTGCCACTAATCATCCTGATTTAATTTCAGTTTTTTAACTTAGAAATATTTTCTCAATATATTCGCTTACTTTTGAATTAATATTACTTATATACTTCATGTCTTCATAAGTGCCCAATTTTAAAGCGCCTTCTAAATTGTCATGCAGGACTAAAAGATTATATGCCAATTCCTTTGAAATAAGATCTTTTTCTTTATAATTAGTTACCATTTCATCCAGTGAAGTATAGAGATCATTAATTGTTTTTTCATCTAACTTATCTTGTAATCTAATTTTTTCAATTACACTGATAATCTTTTCATGAACATCAGAATTTATAATTTTCATAAAATACCTAATTAATTATTTTTATTGAATTTGTTGGTATAGGTCAGTCAAATAGTGCTTCTCAAGCACCTTTAGCTAATCGTCTTCAAATTGATTACTTAAAAGGTCAAGACCTTTAGTAAAAGATATATCAATTGTTCCACCCAAAATTTTACTTAAATCTATATCAACTATTCTAGTTCCAATTTTATTAGCCCATTTTTCAGCGATACTTAAATCTTTGGTTGCAGATATAAACTGAGATGGAGAACGACTCTCTGATGTTACATGTCCTGCAACTATTTCTATATTATTTGGGTTTAGTGAAAACAATCCAGAAGATATGTTTTTGCCTTGTCTAATAACTGTATAGACTTTGCTACTTTTTATACGATCAAACTCACTTACTTCAGCACAGGTGCTAATCCTAATGGATCAATCCAAGTTAACCCATTAGGCGCATATTAATACAGATTAAACCCGCCCAGCAGCCCAATCGGATCCGGCTGGGTAAATCTACCTATATCCGGATGATAGCACCTGAAAGTATTGTAATGTAAGCCAGTTTCTCTGTCTAAATATTGTCCCTGATATCTGAGATTCTGTTGTATCGGGATGTGTTCGATTTCATGAATTCGCTTACCCCATAACTGAAAGCTGCATTCCCACAGTATTTTACCGTTTGCATCGGTGAGCTCTTCTGGACAGCCATTCAGGTCGGTGTGGGAAGTAGTGGATATGTTGTTCATGGTTGCCGTCTATGCCTATTGCGCTAGTGGTTCGTAGCTGTTCTAGTCAGTATATATATGAAAAATTCAATTATCCTTGCCAAAATAAATATTAGACAGTATTTAATTCTATCACTCTAGTTGATTTTTCTATTTAAAATTTAAATAATTGTTCATTTTTATATTTCCTTCTATTTATATGGTGACATCAATTTATTAACATCTTCAACAGATAAGCTAAAGGAATCTATGATATTAATGTTTA
>NZ_LZHP01000085.1:0-1134 GCF_001690605.1 Gilliamella sp. Nev6-6
TAGCTTTAGCCTCAGCTTCAGCCTCAGCTCTAACTATAGCTTCATCTTCAGCTATAGCTATATCCATAGCTTTAGCTGAAGTAATAAGTAACCCAGGTAAATAATAAGCATAGGCTGATGGAGTAAATACATATAAAGCATCATCATAGTTTACGTATATATCAAGAGTGATATCTTGCCAATTCTTACCCAAAAATTGTTTTAGCGCTATTTCATCATCAGGCATTATTATTGTTGCAGTTTCAAAACTTAATTCCCACATATCTTTCGGACGCTCTCGCCAAGAAAATGCCTCCGTTATTTTATTGAATAATATTTTTTCATATATAACATCATATTTTTCCTGTTCAGGTGCTATTACCTTTTTCACCATTGAAGTTCCTTTTTTAATTTATCACCAATTTTATAACATCTTTTTATTTCACTATATATCTTATTGATCTGTAACTACCCCCTAAAATAGTACAGCCAAAAAGTAGAAAATTCTCTATGATAAAAGTAAAAGAGGATTCAATTATGAAAAAAAATGACTGAACATCAAATCGTCGCTATTTTAAAAGAAGCAGAGGCAGGTGTCCCCGTTAAAGAGTTGTGCCGTAAATATGGCATGGGTAATTCAACTTTCTATAAATGGCGAGAAAAATACGTTGGAATGGAAACGTCGGATATCAAACGCTTAAAGGAGCTGGAGGCTGAAAATGTAACTATCCCCTAAAATAGTACAACTAAAAAGTAGAAAATTCTCTATGATAAAAGTAAAAGAGGATTTAATGATGAAAAAAATGACTGAACATCAAATCGTCGCTATTTTAAAAGAAGCTGAAGCGGGTATTCCTGTTAAAGAACTGTGCCGTAAATATGGCATGGGTAATTCAACTTTCTATAAATGGCGAGAAAAATACGGCGGAATGGAAACGTCGAATATTAAACGCTTAAAAGAGCTAGAAGCGGAAAACCGTAAGCTTAAACAGATGTTTGCCGAACTGAGCTTAAAATCCCAGCTTCAGGAAGAAATCATAAAAAAGCTTTAGTGCCCACAAAGGCGCGTAAAACATGGGCACAGCAACTACAACAAAATCATTCGGTTACTATTGCAATGAGTTGTGCCATTGTTGGTTTAAGCCGTTGTGCTTA
>NZ_LZHP01000086.1:0-4082 GCF_001690605.1 Gilliamella sp. Nev6-6
AAAAAATCATTCAGAAAAACCATTGATTTTATTGAAGTTTTTATTTTATTTTTTTATAAAAATCAACGTTTTTTATCGACAAAGGCTAACGCCCTGCCTTATTCGGTATCAGAATGTGCTACCAGCAAAGCGAGTTTAGCACGCTAAACAAGGATGTTTGGAGAGGATTACTTGATTGGGAATAATTTTGTCAGAAATAAATCAGGGCTGGTGCGTTAACTCAAGTGGCAACGGTGGTCTAAATTCTCCCAAAAAAAGTTGAACATCTGAGTATAACGAAAATGCCCTTGAAAAGACAAGCATCATGGATGATACGAGTAACTATAAGTAGATCACATTTTGCACCATGTGTGAGTACTGGAGGATTTCGCATAAAATGCCTTGCTAAACGTCATCATCAGTTGCTTATTATATCCTCAAATCTTAAAACATCCGAAACCAAACTCCACCCCAAAAAAGTCTTTTTACCCTTAAAAAATCATTCAGAAAACTAATTGATTTTATTGAAGTTTTTATTTTTATAAAAATCAACAGCTTTTGTCTACAAAGGCTCATGCCGTGCCCTATTCGACATCAAAACATGTCATCGACAGTATAAGAGCTATTTTGATTGCTTTTTACTCAAACCAAATCATTGATGCCATTCTGCCAGTTCTGTTTTCACGGCGGTACGAAAAGAATTTATCTTGTTCAGTATAAGTGCAATAATCACCACCAAAAATTTGCGTTATTCCCATCATTTGTAAGCGCTGTTTAGCAATTAAATAAAGGTCGGCTAGGTACTTTTGTTCGGTAGGATTGATTAATTTGAACGCAAATTGTGCTTTTTTATCGACTTTTTCAAATTGCTGTTTGACTTCAATACCGACTTCAAACTTTTTGGCACTGATAGTAGGGCCTAACCAAGCAATGATATTTGCTGGCGAGCAGGCAAATTTCTTAACCGTTTCTTCTAATATACCATTACATAATCCTCGCCAACCTGCATGGGTTGCGGCGACTTCGTCACCATTTGTTGTGCAAAATAATACAGGCATACAGTCTGCTGTTAGTACTACACTAACTTGTTTGGGTTGATTAGTATATGACGCATCGGCTTCAAGTGTTTGATTCAAATCGATGTTAGCTGTTGGCGGTTGTAATGGCATTTGTGAGATATCAAGCACTGAGGTGCTGTGGGTTTGTATTAGCCAATGCGGTTCGCTAGGTATTTGTTCCTCTTGCATAATGCGACGGCGGTTTTCCGCAACATCTTCTACGTTATCCCCCGTTCGATCACCCATATTTAAACTTGCAAATGATGCTAAGCTAACACCGCCACTACGTGTTGTAGTAAAGGCACGAATATTTTTTGGCGCCGTCCAATATGGGTAAATCGATTTAATCATATTTATCACCAATCAAGTTCATCTTTATGTTGTTCAGTATCTTGTTGCAATGCTTGAATCAATTTTTGCATATCATCAGGAATAGGCGCATGCCATTCCATCAGTTCACCTGTAATTGGGTGGAATAATCGCAACATGGTAGCATGTAGTGCTTGCCTATCAAAATCACGAAGCATTTGAATAAATGAGTCGCTAGCACCTTTTGGCGGTCTAGGGCGCCCACCATAAAGAGGATCGCCAATTAATGGGTGCGCAATATGAGCCATATGAACTCGGATTTGATGGGTTCGCCCTGTTTCTAGTCTTAAGCGTAAGCGTGTGTGCAAGCGATATTTTTCCATCACTCGATAATGTGTAACAGCGGGTTTGCCAGTTGGAAAAACAGCCATGTGAGTTCGTTTAGTTGGATGACGTGTGATAGGCTGATCCACTGTGCCACCTGCGGTTATAATACCCATAGCAACAGCTTCGTATTCGCGCGTGATTTCGCGTAGTTGGAGCGCTTCAACTAAGTGCGTTTGAGCAGTAATAGTTTTAGCAACAACCATTAAGCCCGTGGTATCTTTATCAAGCCGATGCACTATCCCTGCGCGTGGCACTCGGGATATTTCTGGATAATGGTAGAGCAAGGCATTGAGCACTGTACCATTAGGGTTACCTGCGCCAGGATGTACCACTAAATCTCGAGGTTTGTTGATCACTAAAATATCGTCATCTTCATAAACTACATCGAGTTTTATATTTTCAGGTTGGTGATGGGTTTCTTCTTCAATTTCGGCATTGATTATTATTTTTTCACCACCCAGTACTCTTTCTTTGGGTTTATTGACGATCACATTGTTGACAGTGACTTTATTATTGACAATCCAATCTTTTATTCTAGATCGTGAGTAATCAGGGAAAAGTGCTGATAATGCTTGATCTAAGCGCATTCCTAGCTGGTTTTGTTCTATTTCAGTTGATAATTTTAACTCGTGCATGTGTAATTTATCTATTTTAAGCTGTTTTGTTTTAGAGTATTATATACCAATCATAGCTTTTAATGTTTAATTATATTTGGATTAAAACTGAATGAAATTGCGTTTACACTCTTTGTTAGCTATCGCTTTAAGTGGCATGTTAATTGGATGTACATCATCTAAACCTGATGTTGAAAATGTGCCTGAAATTGAGCTTCATAATAAAGCGAAATCAGATCTTGAAAATGGTAATATTAAATCCAGTATTGCTATATTAGAGGCTATGGACAAAAATTATCCATTTGGTCCTTATTCTCAACAAGTACAACTTGATTTAATTTATGCTTACTACAAGTCTGCCGATTTTCCGTTAGCGATTGCCTCAATCGACCGATTTTTAAAATTAAATCCAACTCACCCTAATGTAGATTGGATTATTTATATGCGTGGCATTTCAAATATGGCACAAGACGATAATATGATTCAAGGCTGGTTTAATGTTGATCGCTCAGACCGCGATGCAGATTATGCAGCTGCTGCATTTAAAGACTTTAATTACTTAGTATCTAGTTTTCCAAACAGCCACTATACTGCCGATGCACAAAAACGCCTTGTATTTTTGAAAAATAGATTAGCCCGCTATCAGTTGAAAATAGCGCAGTTCTATACTAAACGCGGTGCTTATGTAGCGGTAATTAATCGTGTGACAGATATGTTAACGATGTTCCCTGATACCGATTCGACTAAAAAAGCATTGCTATTAATGCGTAATGCTTATAATGAACTAGGCTTAGTAAACGAAACCCAAAAAGTTGATACACTGATCCAAGCAAATCTTCACAACATGCCGAAAGAAGAGCAACGTTCATTCTTATCATATTTTACTAGCATTTTTAATGGCGGTTAGATTTCCTCAATTTAAGATCCTGTCTTTGGATAATCTTGTATGGCTTTAATCGCTATTTAATTAAACTTAAATAGCGATTAATTCGTTTTATAGCCATTCTTTATGTCCAAACAATGATAGTTTAGATATTTATTTGTAGGAATTAACAGTTTTTTCAAACTTCATTTTTTAAAAAATATCACCACCATTTTACTAAATCACAATAAGTACTGCTAAATCTCAACTAATCACGAAACAGTATAGAATCCTGAATATTTTTAACAAAAAAATCACCTAAAAAGTGGATAGTATCATAGTTACTACACACCTAGAAAATTACTTTACCAGTTTCATTGCGTTATCTTCAATGGAAGTCATATTATTTAATGCCCCATGGGGTATTTACAAACTTTTCAGTAGTTCAAAGTGGAATACGCTTTATTCTAAAGTTAACTTTTCACTCACAATACATCGGATAAACACGTTTATTACCCTAAGTATAGCCAAACTTTCAAATATGATGAAAACATTACAGAAAACGTTAACGTAAATGTTTTCATCATATCGCTCAATGTCAAAGTAATCATTGAATCATCCAATAATTTAGGTTGATATTACAATAACAGCATTTCTCAAACTCATGTAAATAACGCAAGCAATGCCTAAAAATTATTGTACTGTCACTCATCCCTTTTTCTTTTAATTATTACCCAACTTCGCATTTCATCCAATGATTTTTGAATAATGTTATTGTGGCGAGAAATATCATACTGCTTTGCGCCAATAATCGATGAACATTTATTATGAGGATATAATACTGAACTATAATATAAAATTAGGTTTTCTTTC
>NZ_LZHP01000087.1:0-13217 GCF_001690605.1 Gilliamella sp. Nev6-6
TAAGTTGTTAAAAAGATATAAATCGAGTACTTCAGTACGATAGGTACGATTAAATCGTTCAATATAGCCATTTTGATAAGGGCTACCGGGCTGGATATAATCAATGGTTATATCATGTGATTTAGCCCAGTTTATAAAGGTTTTTCCTGTAAATTCTGGCCCATTATCGACCCGTATTTTTAATGGATACCCATGATATTCGGCCAGTTTATCTAAGTAACGGGTAATCCTTCCTGCGGGTAAGCTTACTGCAATATCAATCCCTAATGCCTCACGATTAAAGTCATCGATGACATTGAATGTCCTAAAGCGACGTTGATTACGACTACTGTCACTCATAAAATCCTTGACCAACATTCACCTTGTTTATTGGGGACTAATAACCTTTCCGGACATCGTGGAGGAATGCGTTTTTTACGCTTTACCCTGAGATTAAGCTTTAATTCACAATACACCCGATATACCCGTTTATGATTCCATTGATAGCCAAGCTTTCTGATACGATGAAAACATTTAGGAAAGCCCCAGCGTAAATGCCGGTCTGTGATAGCATTCAACACCGAAACAATCACCGAGTCATCCTGCAACTTAGGTTGATAATAGTAAGCACAACGGCTTAAGCCAACAATAGCACAACTCATAACAATAGTAACCGAATGATTTTGTTGTAGTTGCTGTGCCCACGTTTTACGTGCCTTGGTGGGCACTAAAGCTTTTTTATGATTTCTTCCTGAAGCTGGGATTTTAAGCTCAGTTCGGCAAACATCTGTTTAAGCTTACGGTTTTCCGCTTCTAGCTCTTTTAAGCGTTTAATATCCGACGTTTCCATACCGCCGTATTTTTCTCGCCATTTATAGAAAGTTGAATTACCCATGCCATATTTACGGCACAGTTCTTTAACGGGAATACCCGCTTCAGCTTCTTTTAAAATAGCGACGATTTGATGTTCAGTCATTTTTTTCATCATTAAATCCTCTTTTACTTTTATCATAGAGAATTTTCTACTTTTTTGCTGTACTATTTTAGGGGATAGTTACAAATTGATTTTGGCACTTGTTTTAGCTAAGCATAATAACCTGATATGCTAACATTTAATTGACGGAAAATCTGTGGCACTGAATACGATGATAAATGTTGCTTCATATATTTGTACATTTGCACTTTACCGACTTGGATTGTTGATAAAGTATACATGCACCTTTTTTAGAATTTCATTTGCCATTCTTAGTTCTTTGTTTTCTTTTTCTAGTGCAATCATTTTTTGTTGCTATGGGGTTAGTTTTCGTTTATTAGTTTTATTTGGATTGATTTGCATTATCCATCTATCAAGCGTTGATTTACCTATACCTAAATAGTTAACGATTTCTGATAATGAAAGATGCGCATTAGATAATGCATAATCAACCGGCTGTTGTTTTAACGCTGTGCTAAATTTTTTGACACATAATGTGTTCTCCTATGTTTGTTAGTTATATCATAGAGGTGACATTTGTCTATTTTTGGGCGAGGATAAAACATCAGATTGGCTAGTTTGATAAGGATCTCCAGCTCTAACTAGATGGCCCGAATAGGTATATTCTTTATCTTTAAACACTTCAAAATAATGTACGCTAATACCATTAGATTCTATTTCATTTAGCGTTTTATTTTGTATAAAGTCTAGGCTTTGATCTCCCTTTTGCCCCATTCCTGTGTAATGCAATATATCATTGTCCCAAACATCAGAGTAAACTGATTCAATATGATTAGTAATAAGCACTAAAGTTTTTGTTGTATTAGATTTACGCATTCCGCCTTGGGGACTACATTTAAATATTTCACATAGTTGTTGATTGTTTAAAACAGTTCCTGGAATTAGCTGTTCAATTTGCTCGGCATTCTTACCCATTATTCTTATTTCCTAAACACTTCCTTGAAATGCCATTCGATAAACTGATCATGTAAATAATCTTCTCTTGTTCTTGGTAAGAGAATTTTTTTACCATCAAAATCCCAAAATAGCTTTTCTACCATCTGATTACCATTAGCACCATTGGATATTTTGATTTTTAGGTCACTATTTAGACCTATTACGCCCATATCAAAAGCGGAGTGATGTAATGAACAAAGCGCTAAACCATTATTTACAATACAAGGCCCTCCATGTTGTTTCCATTTAACATGGGCAGCTTCAAGACCAATTGAAATTGAGTCATGCCTTAAATCGTAACCACAGATAGCACATTGATAGTTGTAAGCCCGTAACACCGACTGTCTAAACTTTGGATCTCGTTGACGGTAAAAATCAGTAAAATCAAATTCAAGTTGATTGATTAAATTTTCCTGAACACTTTCGGGAAAGTGCTGATTTAAAATTTTTTCAGCCAATTGATTAATAATAAGAGGATGTTTTGTTAGATATTGGTAGGTTGGTTCATCAAATCCACCATAAACTTGGCATGATATAAGTTGCTTGCTGGTTGGTTCTTTACTCGGTTTATTGCTATTAATACAATTTTCAATATTAGTCAATTGCCAAAAGCCATCTTTTTGTAAACGCCAAAAAGGCATATTTGGATAATAATGATTTCTCTGTGGCCCAAAGCGATTTAATAAATCAAAAAGAGGGGGTTCAATTTCCGTCCCATAATTAAATAAACGTTCGTGACCTTGTCTATATTGTGATAGTACATATAGAAGCAATAATGGTTTATGGGGTGCTCGTTGATCCCCTTTTTTCCAAATGGTGATATCGGTGATTTTTTGTATTAACTCTTGAATATTCACACTATTGAATGTAATAAATAAACTCATATTGCAAATATTACACCATTTTTGTGAAATGGTTCACAAAATTTATACATAACAAGATAAAAGTGGTACCAAAAACAAAAATTTAAATCACTAATGAATTCCCCTTATAAAGCTTTAAATAAGCTTTATTAAGAGGAATAACTAATTATTTAATGATTTTTAAATAGAAATACAATACTCTTCTGGAACACTTTTCCCATCGTAATCAAAACTAAAACTTTCACCTGTATAATAGATGTAATTACCAGAATAAAATGTGCCACTTTGTTCAAGTGCAATATCATGGCCATATCGTTCGTAATCAAAGTAATTAGCTAAGTTACCGAGTTCTTTTAAATTATAACAACCACTTTCAGCAACCCAATAGAAACCTAAATCATATTCATTGCTGATGTTATATAGACATTGAAAACAATCTAAGTTATCTGTTAGATTAATTAAGTCTGTAATTGAATTAATATTTACGCCAATGTCAATGGCTGCTTCATAGATTTCCATTTCATCATGACTCAATTCATCAAGTTTACAGGCTAAATAATTTAGTTCATCAAGATTGCTATGTTCAGAGATATAATTTGTTATGCCATATACAGACGATTTGTAACCACTTAAAAAGAACTCTTTGTAATTAACACTATCAATGCCAATTTGTTTAAAGCATTGTTTTACTTTTTCTGGTGTTGTTGGTAGCTCTAGCCATTCACCAATCAATTGTCCTTCTTTATATTTTCCTAAATGGGTGATAAATACTGAGATCATACCAGAACCCACCGTAGTGGATTTTAGGCATGATGATACACTAGGTAATGTTTGCATAAACAATTCCTTAATTTTTTGATATTAATTGATGTTGAGAAATGAATTAAACTGTGAGGTGTTTTTTAATTTGTTTTGAATTCGTAAGGCATAACAAACTCAGTTCGGATTGAATCTAAGTAATCAGCCCACCATTGGATCATTTT
This sequence comes from Gilliamella sp. Nev6-6, assembly GCF_001690605.1. Classification (NCBI taxonomy): domain Bacteria; kingdom Pseudomonadati; phylum Pseudomonadota; class Gammaproteobacteria; order Orbales; family Orbaceae; genus Gilliamella; species Gilliamella sp. Nev6-6. The sequence continues at coordinate 3,756 of NZ_LZHP01000087.1, forward strand.
TGTTCTTTCGATAATATGTTGTGCTTTGTGGATATAAGCAGCTCTAACGCCATTACGTTCTTGATGACTCATTTGGCGTTCAACAGCATCTCGTGACCAGAGGTTTGATTCCACTAGAGCACTACATGCCATTGTTCTAAAGCCATGCCCACAAAGTTTTGTTTTTGTATCATACCCCATAGAACGCAATGCTTTGTTTATTGTGTTTTCGCTCATTGGCTTTCGTGCAGAATGATCACCAATAAATACCAGTTCATACATTCCACTAATTTCATATATTTGTTTTAAAACTCCTATTGCTTGATAACTTAGTGGAACTAAATGAGGTGTTTTCATTTTGGAGCCTCGGTGAGAATGAGGGACACCATCAATTTCCTCCCTTTCTGCTGGAATAGTCCAAATCTTTTTATCGAAATCAATTTCTGACCAACGAGCAAATCGTAACTCACTAGAACGAATAAATATAAGTAGAGAAAGTTTAATTGCCAATTTGGTTAACTCTCGTCCTTTAAAATTATCAATGCGCTCTAAAAGTTCAGGTATTTGTTCAAGTTCAAGTGCAGGGCGATGATTCACTTTTACTTTACTTACCACGCCTTTTAAATCTTGAGCTGGGTTATAAGAGATAAAACCATTTTGTACGGCATAACGCATTATTGCTGAAGTACGTTGTTGTAGTCGGCTAGCAACTTCAAAACGTCCCTGCTCTTCAACAGCTTTAATTGGAACAATTAACTGACGAGTAGTTAATGCTGAAATAGAATAAGCGCCAATTTTAGGGAATAAATACAATTCTAATGTTCGTAGTACTTTTGCTCTATGTGGCTCAGACCAAGTTTTATTATTGGTACACCATTTACGTGCAACTTGTTCAAAAGTAACTTGTATTACTTCTTCAGACTGTTTTGCTTTCTTTTCTACCTGTGGGTCAATATTTTTAGCTAATAATAATTTGGCTTCATCTCGTAGCCTTCTAGCTTCGCTTAATAAAACATTAGGATATTGACCTAGAGACATTAATTTTTCTTTAGTGTTGAAGTAATAGCGAAAACGCCAATATTTAGAACCATTGGCGTGAACGAGTAAGAACAAACCATCACTATCAGAAAGCTTATATTGCTTATTGTGTGGCTTGGCGGATTTAATTTTTAAATCGGTTAAGGACATAACGAATTCCTCAATTATAAAAATTTAGACATAAAAAAAGCCGCATATTTGACTATGCGGCCTTGGTTAATAGAAAGTTAACGGCTAATTAGCTTTGGTGTTTATCCATGCTTCAATCTCTTTTAGACGCCAACGAGAGGATCTTCCTAATTTGATAGGAGGTGGAAATTTATTTTGCTTTATCAAAGCATAAAACCATTTATCTGTCATACCAGTGAGTGTGGTGATATATTTCATATCAATTAGGTAATCTGGATGTGTTTGTGCATCCAAAGGGGATAAGAATGTTGACATTGTTGTACCTCTATTGAGTGATGTGGGTTAATTACATTCAATAGATAGGTAACAACAATATTTTTTTACTATTTAATAATCTATTCCTAATATCTATATTGATTAGATCTTTAGTTTTTTAGATTAGAATTAATATCATATAAAAGCTGATAAAGCGGATCATTATATACTGAGTCTACATATTGATCTGAATAAGTAGCACTAAAACAGTTATTAGCCAATTTAGAGTCAGAAATTACTGGTGGAAATGAATTGGTTTCAACAATTAATTCACAGTTGGCCAATATTGGTTTTTGTTCCCCTACTAATGACCAACGTATTTTTTGAGTATAGTTTTTGATTTTAATATTGCTTTGTAATTTTTCTAAAATCTCAATATTAGCTTTATTTTTGTTGTTATGAGGAACCAAAACATCAGATACAAACTTTGAAATAATATTTTTTTCTTTTGTCTTTAATGACTCAAGCAGTTCTCGGTAATTATTTGCTGGAATTTTTGTTTCTATCTTATGATCATAAACGCTAACTGTCTTTGGTGTTTCTCCCTCTAAAAAATATTGTAATGTTTGATCACAAGCACTACTATGAGCAAGATTAATCATTCCGTTATCATCGTCAATTTTAAGTAACTCATCGCTATAACGAATTTTTTTATTATAGATAGGATTTATAAAACCACCTTGATTCTCAAAAAGATAAGACCGGCTAAAATAAATTTTATGCTGTTTCAGTTGGTTATGAATATCCTTAATATCACTAAGCATTTCTTCTATTTTATTATGAATAGCTTTATTTGAAATATTTTCCCATCTAAAAGATGAGCTTGGTGAGGATTTATCCCTATCAACCATCCAATAAATATCCCCGACTAACGATGAATATTTAGAAGAATAAATATAATCAATAAGATCATTAACTAAAGAAATAGAATGATCTTCTAAAATAATTTTTTCAATACTTTCTTTGTTAGTTATAAAATAATTTCGGTTTTGTTGATAACGGATGAATGCTTTTGATTTACTTATATCATCCAATGCTTGTCCTAATAAGTTATACACCTCTAATCTTGCGTTAGCATAAATAAATTCTGTCGCATTTATATCAACATAATTTTCATAAATGGTGTATTTGTATCGTTTATTTTTTGATGCTTTGACTTCATCTATTCGGAATTTTTTATATTCTTCTGGAGAGACTTTAATGTCTGTTTCTACAAATTTGGATTTAAGAATATTTAATTCATCATCTAATTGAGCGTGTAAGAATTTTTCAGCATTTTTTGTATCTAGATTACAATTATACTCAACAATATCTCGTTTCTTTTCATCTTTTAAAAATTCCCAGTTCACTGACTTACATATCTCACGATTTTCTAATGCATTACCGACAGTGATTGTTTGATCTAATTGAGGGTAAATTAAAGCTTTTACTCTTTTGACCTCCTCCGAATCACCACAAGCTGTTAAGAATAAAACTACAATTATAATAAAATATTTTTTCATGTAAAAATTGCCCTTTTTAATCAAAAGCATATGTTTCTGTTCCCTTATTTGTATCGACTGTTACTTCAAGTATGTCACAACCAAATTTAGGTGTTACTTTAACTTTTTCTCCAAATTTAAGTTCAACAAGGTAGTTTTCAGTAGAGGAAATAATTTTGCAATTATCACGATTGATTACTACCTTATTAATTTTTATATTATTTTCTTTAGAAGTGATAAAAGCTTGTTGTACATAGTCATCTAATCGTTCGTTATAGTACTCATCCTTTTCTACAATCAAATTAGGCAAAGCGAATGCATTACTACAAAATAACAGAAATGTAGTTATAATAAGTTTTTTCATGGTCATTTAATCCTTATGTAAAAATTAGTTAACTCCATAATTAATTTTCACTTATCATTTTTTCATCTGGGTACATATTAGGATCGGTAATAGTAAACTTTTCGAAAGATATTAAAATAGGTTGAAAACCAATTACATAAGCAGGGATGTTATTATCTTTAAAATATCTTTTAGCCTCTTTAGTATAGTTGTAAACCATTTCACGTGTTTGACTATAGTCAACGAATATATCAGCCTCCCCCTCCATTTCGAATGTTCCTGTGATCAAACCTGTTAAGCCATTAGCTACTTTCGATTCCCAATTTGCAGTTCCACTGTTTTCTTTCCAAAACTTATCTTTTTGCTCTTTATCTAAAAATCCATAACGTAATTCAAATAAAACCATAGCAATATCATTTTGATTGTAATAGTCACGCATTCCTTTGAATTTAATAGGGATATTTATTGTATGAACTCCATTTTTGATAACTGCTAAATGTCGATTTAATCTTTCTTGTTTAATATCATCATTGTTTTCTGCATTTGCTATACTAATTGAAAATAAAATAGATAAAAATAATACAATTAAGTGTTTCATCGTTTTGTTTTGCTCCATTATTCTGTTTTTATCAAATTTAAATAGCCAAGATTAAAAAGGGCTTTTTTCATATTGGTTTTCGTCATCTACTCTAGATAAACCTGGCTCAGTATATTTATAAGTGATATATTCGACTTTTGTTGGTTGTAGGCCAATAACATAGAATGGAGCATCTTTATACCATTTTCTAGCTTCTAAAGTTAAAGCAAATACATGATCACGACTTGAACGAATTGGAAGTCCATGTGTGTTTAACCAGCTATCGAGCTTATCTTGAATCATATCAATAAATGCATTTTTGTAATCAGTATTATCCATATCCCATAATCGAACATCTTTTTCAGTTTTACCATCAAGAAGAATATAGCTAAGATCGAACTCTAATCTTGCAACCACTTTTGGATGGTTACATAACTTACCTTCATCAACATCAATACATTGAATTTGATCTAGAGTAATCTTTTTATGTTGTATTTCTTTTTTAAGCAATTCATTAAAGGATTTTAGACGTTCGGGATAGACGGGAACATAATCATAACGAGCCATTGGTTTCATTTGACTTAATTGATAGTCATTTATATCTATTTCACTATCTTGGTAAGGATTGTTATTTGCAAATGAAATTTGCGAAAATAATAGCGATATCGCTATGAATAAATTTAAGGTTATTTTAGACATTTTGTTATTCCTTTCATTTAATATAGATTCTAATTAGCTAAATAATATTTCTGAACATTAGTATTGGCATTTTGATTCTAAATTTTTACCACCATAAAAATTATTTTTAGTTAAAAACTCCAACAAGGTATTTTTCATAATAAAAATACGCTCCATTGTTAATTATTAGGTTCTATTTAAGAATATTTGGTTTTTAATTTTCACTGATCATTACAGCAAAGTCATATCGTTTAAACGGATCAATAAGATCTTATTGATCGTTAAAAACGATCAATACATATACATTGAAGACTTTTTAAAATTAGAGCCAGCTTTGTTCTGCAAAGGAAAAATGCGATTGTCGACCAATTACAATATGATCTAATACTCGGATATCAACGATATTTAGTATTTCTGTTAATTTTTGATTGATATTGCGATCTGCATTACTGGGCTGTGCTTCACCTGATGGATGATTATGGGCAAAAATAATAGCTGCTGCGTTATGTTTAAGTGCTTGTTTAATTATTTCTCTGGGATGGATTTCGACAGAGTTAATTGTGCCCATAAAAAGTGTTTCTACTTTAAGTAGTTGATGTTGATTATTTAGATACATAGCAACAAAGTGTTCTCGTTCTTTTTGTGCTAATTTTAGTCTAAGATAATCAATAACCTGTTTTGTTTTGGTGAACTGATTTTTTTCTATTTTCATTTGCTTTTCAAGCAATTTTAACGCTGTTGTCACAATGCGCTTTGTTGAATAGTTGGTTTTCATTTTTTCTCCTGTTAAGCTTGGCCAAAGCACCAGGTCTTTATGTAAAAACGGGAATAAATCAGATAAATTCATAACTAGATGAATTTTTAGATAAATGATTATTAGTGTTATTCGACTAATTGAATTGATTAAATTGATTTTTAGCAAATTGGCCAATGCGATAGGTAACTGTGCGATCAATAACCGCTCCCACTACACCGCCGAATATTGGGAGCATCTTAATTAACTTCACGCTATACTTTGCACTTAAAATAGTAATAAGTTGTTTAGTGATAGATAGATTTATTTTCCAAACCACTTCATTGGGTTGTTTGAGCAATGTAGCTAAGCAAAATTGCTGTAATTTTAATTTACTTGCCATCACACATAATGATAAGTAAATTAACATTTTAATTCGTTTGTCCTTCACATCTTGGCCTTGCAAAATAGCAATGGTTATAACGAGTCTCATTTGAATAAACAATACACTCAAAGCATTTGCAGGTAAAGTAATCGGTAAACTTGTCATTCCACCTAATCCAGTAATAAACCCTGTTGTCCCAGCTTTATTAGCTTCCTGTTTAATTAGGTTATCAAGGCTATCAGAATAGAAAGGAAAACGTGCTTTATGTTGTTCGGCTAACGTGTAAGCAGAAGCTAAACCATATCCGCCTGTTAAACAAATTTGATAGAGCCTATCAAGTAATAAAGATAATTTATCTGACATTTATACTTCCTTATTTAATGAATTAAATAAAGAATGAACATGATTGAAATAAGGTTCTAATGAATAAACTAAGGTGATTTGCGATATTTGATAATTTAACATGGTACACTCCTTATAAAAATATTAATTAAACAAACACATTGTGGTATTCAACTAATGATATCTATTTAAAATTATTTATAATCAGAGTGTTGAGATACATTGAGAAAATATGAAGCAAACAGGATAAATGGGTTTGCTTCATGAATAAGATTGAGGAGCAGGAGTTTCGAGAGCGTTCAATATTCTGTGTCATTTCGGTAAACTATGTAACAAAAAAGAAATGACACAGAGTTATGAACAAAATTTTTGATTATTACTAATACTACTTCTTGTTTTTTTCATAACGAGCTAAACTTTTCTTAGCTCTTTCTTTTTGTTCCTCTGTTGCTTTATCAGAATTTAAAATCATTTTTGCAGATTTTTCAATAAATTCTGGAATTATTTCAGTCACTGCAAAGTGTCCTGCTTGGTAAAGTTTTTTACCCAACCACTTAATAGCCATACTTGTACTCCGAACATTCTGGGCATGGAGATGTAAAATTCGGATCTCCACCACACACAGGACAGCTTTCAGGATGAGGTTCGCCAGGATAATATTGTAATGGACAAGGAATTTCTCCCTTACCATTGCATTCGCCACAATCATGTTTAGTCATTTCATCTCCTTAAATTATTTTTGAACAAAAATTTATCATTATTATTAGAAAAATATTACGTATTGTCATATCGTTTGTAACGATCAATAAGATCACGACTGATCGTTACAAACGATCAATTGATTTAGCCGAGAGTATATATACTTTTAATATACAAGGTACGAAGAGGATTATGTTTTTCCCACGAGAGTTGTGCTAATTCAGATAAAGCGTTCTTAGCTAGTTCTTGCTCAACATTAATACCATTTCCATCAGTTTGATTTTTCCAACAATCAGTAATTAACTTCATAATAACGTTATAATTTGCATATTGTTCTGAATCGAAATACAACATGGCAGGAAAGTAAAAGCCATATTGCTCATCAAAAGCCATTACCCAGACAATGCTAAGAATATGGTTAGAAAGTAATGTTAAATCAGACAAGTTCAACATATCCATATACGCATCTATTCCGTGTTTCCTTTGATAGGCATCATTATGATAGGCAAAATTTATTCTGACTGGATATAGCTTCCCATAACGTGTAAGTAACGATTTATCATGGGCTTTTAGCTTATTTAGTATTAGATCATAATACTTATACATTTTTTTATTCCTCTATATGAATTGTAGCTATACCAATGAGTCTGTTTTTGTCTCTTTGTCTAAACGTACTTTCAAAGACTCATTGTTATTTTCAAAAATTAAGTAAATTGCTTTTGTGTTATTAAATAGAGGAAGGTGTTAAAAATTTACTTACACCAAGTGTTCTAGGTTTTCCACGATGGCTAGGTGAAGGGACGTCGCTTAAAAATAGACAATCACTATAACGCTTCTTAAAAGGCTCTTTTTGTTCTGTTTTAGCTAAATAACTGAGCATATAACACGTCGAACAAAATGCTTCATGATCATAATGGTTTATCATTTTTAACCCGTTGATACGATAATTATTGCGCTGACAGTCATATAAGTAACCATTAGTCAGCTCATGCCATAATCTTTCCAATACAGCATAAATTGGATAGTACTTTTGTCTTTTTTGTCCGTTTACATAAAAAATAGAATGGAAATGGATATGTTCATTTTGATTGAATTCCATAACAACAGCATACCCTACAATATCAAGTTCAAATTGCATAGCTTGCCAGAGGAAAAATGTTATTTCATTTTTTGTTGTTTCGATATCAGTACTTAATTCATCATCTTTAGCATAATGAATATCAGCTCTAATAGGTAATATTTTTGAGTATTTGTTTTGTAGATGATTTAGATGTGCAATGAGTTGACCATTGAGTTGTTTATCAATATTAAAATTTTTATTTTGCATTTAGTTGCCCTTATCAAATTAGAGTTATTTGATAAGAGGCAAGATTATTTTTTTATTGTCTTAGTAACTGATGATGTACTCAGATAACATAATATTAATGTTATATATCTAATAATTTTCTTTTATAGAATAATATTAATTAACCTTAATTATAAAAATTGAAATTTATCTAATTGATTATTAATATTAATTTAATTTTACTTATAATTATTAAATAACAAATCACTACGTAAAATTAAACATAAAAATGAGTGTAAATATGCTCAATAAAATATACGTGAATATAAACATAAAAATAGATATAATTATTTATATTGATTAGTGGTTTAAAAATCATACAGATACAAAAATAGGGAAGAGTAAGAGTAAAATATTATGAAAATGAATATTGAAGAAGAAAGATTTAAATATCAAACAGATTACTTAAAAAAAAAACCAAGAGCTTGTTTTTGGATATTGCAAAAATTACGAGATGATGTCTTGGATAGCTTTTCACAAGAGCAAAGAGTAAGTATAGCATGTTCAAATAACCATTCATTGAGGGTCAAAATTTTATGTGATTATTTTAGCTCACCTGAAACACCTATTAGCCTTAGTTCATTAATAAGTGAATGGAATGAAATAGAAAAAAAAACTAAACCATTTCAATGGATAGATATTAAAAACAAAGATCAAGTATATTGGTTTTATATGCATATTAGAAGGAAAATAAATTCAAATAATTATGATTTCACCGCAATCACTGATTTAGTCCATATGGAACTTAGTGAGTTGTACTATATAGCGCATTATATTTTTGACGATTGGAGTTCTTCTCAAGAAAGTAAAGAACTTCTTCAAATTAAGATGAAAAAAAATTGGGAGCAAAAGAAATATAGAGATAAAGTAAAAGGGAAAAAAGTATTAAATATTTATTTGGAATCTAAAGTTAAAGATGAGTTAAAGAAACTAGCAAAAGAAAATAATAAAACAATAACAGACTTTGTTGAAAATTTAATTCAAAAAGAAGTTAAATTAGTTAATGAAAGGAAAAGAAGAGAAGAAAATATAAATAAAATGAATAAAAATAGGCGTCCTCTTCGAGACTGTTCATAATTCTGTGTCAGCTTAATTCACAAAGAGATTACCTTATCAAGACGATTAGGAAAAAATATCATCAATTGTGACAATGCTAAATTCCAATTTTGGATTGGCATTGTCCATTTTTTCTCCGCATTTTGCAACCCTAAATACAGCAGCTTAAGTAGGCTATTTTCATTAGGAAATCCGCTTTTTGTCTTTGTTAATTTACGAAATTGTCGATGAATTGACTCAATAGCATTGGTGGTATAAATCACCTTACGAATAGGCTCAGGATAGCGGAAATAAGCTGATAAATTATCCCATTTACGACGCCATGATTGGATGACGATTGGATACTTATCGCCCCATTTTTT